>CAMBEV010000202.1 GCA_945865595.1 Nannocystis exedens
CCGATCAGCAGGTACTCAGCGCTCGAAGCGGCCAACGCCTGCAACAGTTCTTTGAAGTCGGGGTGTAGTTGATTTGGCTTGTTCATGGCCTTGTTCATCGGACTGAGTCCACGCGGAAACTAAGTCTGAAATCGCAACCAAGCGCGAGCCCGGTGAGGCTTCCTGCCAGAAACGGAGCCCTGCCTGTTCAAACTCTTCAAAGGAGAGAGCCACGCATGAAGTCGCGTTCTCCCACCCCGGTCGAACCCACCCCTTGGGACGGGCCTCGCCTGGCACCTGCCTCGAATCGTGCTTGTCAGCCATCGGATTGCCTCGGTGCGGAAAGGCCCCGCGCTCAAGAGTCAAAATAGCAGAATTTGAGTCGGCTCGCCACAAAGCCAGCCCTTGCGGAGGTCCGTGAAAGACGGTGAGATGCGATCGAGCATGCGCCTTTCTCTCACGCCACCGGGTCGGTACCAAGTTCGCTCACTTCTGTCCTGGCGGCGGCTCCGCATTCGCTGGCTGCGCAACGAACACCGTCGGAATCGTGAGCGCTCCACCTCCCGTCCCCGATGCTGCTGCCGCGGCCTGCGGAATAATCCCCGACGGCACCGGTAGGGTAGGCGATCGCGGGGCGAAAGCACTGTTTGCTGGGGTGCAATAATTGTCGCCCGCCGTTGGCTATCCAACCGATGCGTGCATGGTCACGCCTGCCCCCACGGCTCCCCAAACACTCTCCACGTCGCGTGCTTCCCCCCACGAGAAGCCCGCCCGCCTCGCGCAGGTCGCGCACGAACCCGTGGCTTGGCGAGGGTCGCTCGACGCAGGGCGCGTTGTGGCAATCATCGGGTCGCGCAAACCGTCCCCCGAGTCGTTACACTTTGCGAGAACCCTCGCCCGAGCGTGTGCGCGTGCCGGCGTCGTCGTCGCTTCGGGTGGTGCGGTCGGCATCGACATCGCAGCGCACCGCGCGGCTCTCGATGCAGGAGGGATCACGTGGGCCGTCATTGCCACGCCCCCTGAGCGTTACTTCCCAGCCGAGCACACTGGGTTTTTGCGCGCCCTTCCCAATCGCCGAGGCACCCTGGTGTGGACAGCGACCTCTGGCGCTCCGACGCCGCGCTGTTTTCACCGTCGAAACCGGGTGCTTGTGGCCCTGGCCGACGTGGTCGTCGTTGTCCAAGCCGCAACGCGGTCAGGTTCGACCAACGCCGGTGGCTCCGCGCTGGCGCTCCACAAGCCCCTGCTGGTCGTTCCGGGCTGTCCCTGGGACCCTCGCTTCGCCGGATCGCTCGAGCTGCTCACAAGCGGAGCCAGCGTCATTGAGGGCCCCGAGCGGCTCCTCCGCGTCCTCGGAGCAACGAGTCAGCTCGGCCTGCCCGGCCCTGCCAAGCCCCTGCCCCTGCCCTGGCCCCTGCCCTGGCCCTTGCCCCTGCCCTTTCCCACGCCCCCGCCGAAGCCCTCCCCAGACCTGCCGCCGGGCGTGCCTCCCCAACTTCTCAGTGCGATTTCACAAGTGCCTGTATTTGCTGAAGAAATAGCTGTTCTCGCCCAGCTCGATCTCGCCACGACGCTTTGCGCACTCTTGACGCTCTCCTTAGAGAACGTAGTAGTAGAGGACTTGGGTGGCCGTTACAGGCTTGCCTAACCATCCGTAATCATTGAGAAATTGGGGCATTATGGGCAAGACGCTCGTCGTCGTCGAGTCGCCGGCCAAGGCCAAGACCATCAAAAAGTACCTCGGCTCCAAGTTCGAGGTCCTCGCATCGAAGGGTCACGTGAAAGACCTTCCGAAGAAGATGGGCATCGACATCGAAAAGGGGTTCCTCGAAACCTACGAGGTCATTGAGCGCGCTGAGAAAATTCTCGCCGAGCTCAAAAGCGCGGCCGACCAGGCGGACGCCGTGTTGCTCGCCACCGACCCCGATCGCGAGGGCGAGGCGATCGCGTTCCATATTGCCGAAGAACTCAAGGGCTCAAAAAAGCCAACCAAGCGCGTCGAGTTTCACGAAATTACCAAGAAGGGCGTCGACTACGGCATCGCGCATCCACGCGAGTTGAACAAGGATCTTTACGACGCGCAGCGCTGCCGCCGCGTGCTCGATCGCATCGTGGGCTACGACGTCTCGGCGCTCGTTTGGTCCAAGCTTTCATTCGGCCTCTCCGCAGGCCGCGTACAGAGCGTCGCCCTGCGGTTGATCGTCGATCGCGAGCGCGAGATCGAGGCGTTCGTCCCCGAAGAGTACTGGAACGCGGCGGCCAGCCTCCGCATCAAGGCGCAGCCGAATTCGCCTTGGTTCTTGGGACGCCTCAGCCAGCGCAACGGCCAAAAGTGGGCGGTCTCGAACGCCCAAGAAGCCGACACGTTCAAGCGCGACATCGAAGGCGCGGCGTTGCGCGTTCAAAAAGTAACCCGCAGTGAACGAAAAAGGCAGGCACCTGCGCCCTACACGACGAGCAAGCTGCAGCAAGACGCCGTCTCGCGCCTCGGCTTCTCGGCCAAGCGCACGATGCAGGTTGCGCAAGACCTCTACCAAGGCATAGACCTCGGCCAAGACGGCGGTCCCGTCGGCCTCATCACGTACATGCGTACCGACTCGACACGCGTGTCGCCCGACGCCCAAGACGCGTTGCGCACCTTCATCGGCGAGACGTTCGGCAAGCACTACGTACCGGCCCAACCCAACGTCTACAAATCAAAGAAGAACGCACAAGACGCCCACGAAGCCATCCGTCCCACGTCGCTCGAATTTCCGCCCGATCAAGTACGCAAGCACCTGAAAGACGAGCAATACAAACTCTACAAACTCATTTGGGAGCGCTTCGTCGCAAGCCAAATGAAAGAGGCGCTCTACGACCAAACGAGCGTCGACATCGAAGCCAAATCGAACAACACCAATTACACACTCCGTGCCAGCGGTCGCATCCTCAAGTTCGCGGGGTGGCTCGAGGCGTACGGCAAGTCCGTCGGCAAAGAGCAATTCGCAGGCGAAGAGCAAGAGGGCGACGCCGAGGCAAAGGTCAAACTCGACGCTCCGAGCGAAGATGCTCAACTTCCTGAACTATCGGAAGGCACCGAACTCAGCTTGGTCACGCCGCCCGGAGCGGTGACCGAGCAAAAGTTCACGCAGCCCACCGCGCGTTACACCGAAGGTTCACTCGTCAAGGATCTTGAAGAGCGCGGCATCGGCCGCCCGAGCACCTACGCTGAAATCATCAGCAAGGTGCAGGCGCGCGACTACGTCGAGAAGATCGACGGCCGCTCGTTCAAGCCCACTACGCTCGGTAAGTTCGTCGTCGATGGCCTCGTAAGGGCTGAACTCGACTTCATGGATCCCGCCTTCACTTCCAAAATGGAAGACGAACTCGACGCGGTTGAAGCAGGCAAAGAAGACCGCGAAACGCTGCTCAGGCGCTTCTACACGCGTTTTCGCACCCAGCTCGACGCCAGCAAGAAGAGCAAGCGTTGGAACCCCGAGCCCGAGGCCACCGATCAAATTTGCGAGCTCGACGGCGCCGTCATGATGAAGCGCTGGTCGAAGAACGGATGGTTCCTCGGGTGCGCGAACTACAACGCCAAACCGCAGTGCAAGAACACACGCGACCTTGGCCCCGATGGTAAAGGCCCGACAAGCGGCCCAGCCGTCAAGGAAACTGACATCATCTGCGACAAATGCGGCAAGCCTATGGTCATCCGCACCGGTCGCTTCGGCGAATTCGTCGCGTGCACCGGGTATCCTGAGTGCAAGAACGCGCGCCCCGTTCCACTTGGCGTTCCCTGCCCCAAGTGCGGCGGTGACCTCATCGAAATCAAGTCGAAGAAAAAAGGCGGCCGCCCTTTCTATGGCTGCTCGAAGTACGCCGACGAGAAGGTCAAATGCGACTTCAAGCTCTGGCAGAAGCCGATCAACGGACCCTGCCCCGACTGCAAGGCGCCGATCCTCGTCATGGGCGGCAACAAGGCGAAGCCGTTCATCATGTGTGCCGACAAGAAATGCGGCTACAAGCGTGCCGTCGAAGTACCGGAAGAGGGCGTGGCGGACGCGGTCGCCGAGTGAATCACCTTGCCGAATCGGTAAAGTACTTGACGGTCTCTGTTAGGCCCGCGTCGAGCGCCGTCGGCTGAAAGTTCAACTCGCGCTGCGCTTTGCTCGCGTCGACACGAACGTCCCACTGCAAAAACGCAAGCTCGCCTCGACTCATTGGCGGACGCAAGCCAAACCAATCGCCCAACGGCGACGTCAAGCCCACGACCCCCTTCAGCAGCCACAGGGGCGCAACCGGTGGAACTCGGCCATGTCCCGCGATCTTCGCAACGTGTTCGCCGAGCTCGCGATACGAAGTGTAACCATCCGAGAGCAAATAGCGCGCTCCGTCCGGCGCATGCTCCCACGCCTGAATGTGCGCCTGTGCAACGCCATCCGCATGCACATACGGAATGCCGAGCGGCGGCAGTAAAGGTACTTTACGATTGAGCACGTCGACAATGAGCTTGTTCAAGGCTGTGCACGAAGGGCTCGGCCCGTAGACCGCCGACGGGTTCAGGTGCACCGTTGAGAGCCCCTTGGCCTGTGCGTCTTGGACGAGCGCCTGCGCGGCCATCTTCGAGCGCTCGTAGGCGGTGGGCTTGCTTCCCGTCGCCGGCCGATCTTCCGCGAGCGTTCCGCCCGGTTGCGCATCGAACACGTCCATGGTTGACGTGTAAACGAATCGCTCGACCCCTGCTTTTTGTGCCACCGCGAGCAAGTTCGCAGTACCGACCGTGTTTACCTGCTCGAAGAGGGCTTCGTCGCGCACCCACTGCTCGGGGAGCCCGGCCGCGTGAAAAATCGACCCCACGCCCACAGCCGCTCGCTCGAGCGACGCGCGATCGGTGACATCGCCGGCAACGATGTCCACACTTGAATCGAGCGCAGCCTTCGCGCGCGAAATGTCGCGCACAATCGCGCGCACAGCGTGGCCTCGTTCGACAAGCTTTTTGACGATCGAGAAACCCACAAGACCGGTGGCGCCCGTGACGAGAATCATTCCTTTCATCACTTGATGCCCCATGCCCTCACTTAAGCAGAACGTCCTTCTGCATCTTGCCGAGCAACGAGAAGATTTCGCTCTGATCGTCTTCTTCAACTTTTCGCTCGACGAGGACCTGCGTGAGCTTCTCGATGAAGAGGTTCCAGTCCGCGCTCGTAATTCGTAACCCCTTGTGCGCGACTTTCATGTCCTTGCCTGCGTAGGCGCAACCACCACCCGTTTCCGCACACAGTTGCTGGGCTAGCATTTCGCGAAATTTTGAATCCCGCGCGGTGTCCTTTTTCACTTTGGCAAAAAGGCGCACTAGCCGCTTCTCGTCGTAAAGTTTCTGTACGAAAGAATCGACGAGCTGCGCGACGCCCTCTTTCCTACCGAGGCGATCGTAAAGCGTCTTGGGGGCCGGTGGCACCGGTGGGTCGGCGGGAGCGTCGACAAGCCCTGCGCCGGCGTCGATTTGGCCCACAGGCGCGGTCGGGGGGACCGCGGGACCGCAGGCGCTGGCCGCACAAAAGAGTAGAAACACGCCCCACGCAAGGCGAGTGCCCCTCCTTGAGATGCCTTGTCGCCCGAATAGCCGCGCTGTCTCTTGGGGATTCACAACCGGAAACGTAGTATGACTTCACTGACCGTGCGTACATTGCGGAGACCGGCACTTGCCTGAATGCTCGCTACTTATAGACGGCCGCGTGGTCTTGCGCGCCGTGGGTACGACTCCCGAGGCTGAATTCGCCTTGTTTGATGCGGGTTGCTGCGAGCTTCAAGCCGGCGACCCCGGCACGAACCGCGAAGTGGGGTACCGCACGACCGCAGGCGATGCGAAGCGGCGATTGGCACTCGCGGGCGTCACCCTGGCGCGTGCGCGAGAAGTTGCAAGGCTGCTCACAGAGCCAACCCGAATCGGCACGTCGCTCGCAGAGCGCTACGCCCGCGGCCCGGCCCTGCGGCTTCTCGCGCGCGACTTCGATGTTGCCGAGTTGCTCGAGGGGCACATCTTCAACGGGGCCCTAAAGAGCTACATGGGCCGCTGGCTCAATCTTCACCAGCTTTCGCGCGACATCAACCTCACCGGAACAACGTGCGTCCTTCAAACCCTTTATCTCGTCACGCTCCTCGATGATGTGAGCGACAGCGCCCCTGTCGTACTTTCCACCGCAAGCGTCATGCTTCAGCGAAAGCCCGGTGAACGCTCATGGCGACGCGTGCCTCTCGATCAGGTAGTGCGGATTCCGGGCTCGTTGCTCAAGCTAGCGAACGATCCTTCGCCCACGGTCGTGCAAATGGGAGCCGGCCCCGCGCGAGCCGAATTGATTGAAGCCGTGCGCGCACGCCTGGCGACGCAAGTGAAAGGCCCCGCGCGGGAAAAACTGAGCGCGCTTGAACGCAAGCTGGTCGTGCGCGATCGGCCAAAGGCGGGCCCGCTCAGCGACGAGGCCGTATGGACCGTTGAAGACTTGCTCACGCGTGGCGCGTTTAAACTGGCGCAGTCGGAACTTGAGTCGCTCGAACGATCACGCGGTAAGACACCCCCCACGGTCTATCTTCGAATTCGCCTGGCGCTGCTCACCGAAAGCGAGCCGGCCGAAGTGCTTGCTGAGAGAGCTGACTCACTCGCGCAATCGTCAAGCGACTTACCTGAAGCGAAATGGCTCGCCGGGCAAGCGTGGCTTGCTGCTGGTGATGTGAAGAAGGCTCGCGCATTCGGGACGCTTCTCCTCGACGATCCAGCAATAGGCGACGATGTACGGATGCTCGCGCTCGACGTGCTCGATGCCTGCCCCCCACCCATAGTCGAGCCGGCGCCCTCCTCGTCCGCAAGGCCAAGCGAGCGGAAGAAGAAGAGACCTGAGTTGCTCGCACCTGCAGCCGTGGTCTCGCTCGAGCCCGC
>CAMBEV010000203.1 GCA_945865595.1 Nannocystis exedens
TCCTAGTTGCCGAAAACGCGTCGCTGGTCGAAGAGCCGCACGTTGTGACGGGGTCGTATGAAACGCAGTTTCTCGATCTGCCGGCAGCGGTGATTCGAGCGGTGGCGCGTGGGCATCAGCGCTACTTCTGCGTGGAAAAAGACGAGGACACGCTTCTGCCGCACTACATCACGGTGGTGAACACGGCGAACCGACCTGACCTGATTGCACAGGGCAACGATCGCGTGATGCGTGCTCGTTTGTCGGACGCGAAGTTCTTCTACGACGAGGATCGAAAGGTCAAGATTGATGACCGTATCGAGAAACTCTCGGGCATCGTGTTTCACAATCGCCTTGGGTCGGTAAAGCAGAAGACCGAACGCATGGCGAGTTTGGCTGCAGAGATCAGCGCCTTGCTCGGGCTCGACGCAGATGCTTGCTCGCTCACGGTTGAGGCTGCGCGCTTGTGTAAGTTCGACCTTGTGTCGCTGATGGTCGGCGAGTTTCCCGAGTTACAGGGGCACATGGGCCGCGCCTATGCGCTCCACGCGGGCAAAGATCCACAGCTCGCGAACGCGGTGCGCGATCACTACAAGCCGATCGGCGCGAGCGACGCCATTGCCGATGACGTGGTGTCGATGGTGGTAGCCCTTGCCGATCGCGTCGACACGCTGGTCGGGTGCTTCGCGGTAGGTCTTGCGCCCACGGGCGCTGCAGACCCGTATGCGCTGCGGCGTGCGTGCATCGCGGTGCTCCGCACGCTCATCGAGGGAAGTGCGACGCATCCTGCGTTTGCAACGCTTGCGCTCTCAAAACTGTTCGAATCAAGTTACAAAATTTACGACGTGGCCAATGTGAAGCGCGACCTTGACCTCGGCGCGTTGCAGATCAAGTTGCTCGCGTTTGCCGAAGAGCGATTGCGAGGCCTTCTTGCGAACGCAACTTCAAATGCCGTCGCGGATGCAACGCTTGCCGAGCAAGGTAAGAACGTTGACTATCCTGCTCACGCGATGGTGCGCGCGAAGGTGCTAAGCGAGGCGGTCACTGGACAGGCAGCGTGGCTCGAAAAGGCGAAGCTCGTGTCAAAGCGCCTGCTCGGCATCAGCAAAGAGGCGAAGCCGCTTCTGCATCCGGCAAACGCGTTTGAAGGCTCACCGAAGAACGACAAGGCGATCGTCGAGTTGGTTTTGGGTGTGGCTTCGGCGACGGCTGAACTGGCCTCGGAAGCCCAAGTGCGGGCGGCGCTCGCATTTGCCGAGACGATGGCAACGGGGCTCGATGCCATCTTCGAGAACACGTTGGTCAACGACCCGAACGATTCATTTACAGGCAAGCGACTTGAAGTGTTGTCGTACGGTGCGTTGTGCCTGCGAAAAATCGCTGATTTTTCTCGACTGTAACACGCGAGTTTGAGGCGGACATGAGGCGGAGCGCTGGTAGCATCGTCGCCCATGAGTCAGCGCGTGTTCTTCTTTGGTGGCGGTGTTGCAGAAGGCGATTTCAAGCGTCGAGACCTGCTCGGCGGAAAAGGCGCAGGTCTCGCGGAGATGACGCAGCTCGGGTTGCCCGTGCCTGCGGGGCTCACCATGAGCACAGAGGCGTGTCTCGACTTTTTGAAGCACGGAAAGTTACAAAACGAGGTTAAGGCCGAGGTAGAACAAGCGCTCGCCCGTGTCGAGGTGGCGAGCGGCGCAAAGTTTGGTGATCTCGAGAGCCCGCTGCTCGTGAGTGTGCGCTCAGGCGCGCGAGCCTCGATGCCTGGGATGATGGACACGATTCTCAACCTGGGGCTCACGTCGAAAACCGTGGAAGCGCTCGCACGGCGAACCCACAATCGCCGCTTCGCGCTCGACGCGTACCGCAGGCTCATCAGCATGTACGGAACGGTCGCGCTCGGCATCGGCAAGGCGCAGTTCGATCACGCACTTGACGATGTGCGTACGAATGTCGCGCTCGCACGGGGGCTCGCGGTCGGTCGCTTCAACAGCGAAGAGCTGAAACGCCGCGTGCCAGATTCGGACATTGGCGAGGCGGAACTCGAGCAGCTCGTCGCGGTCTACAAAGGGATCGTTCTGCAGACGACAGGGCAGGCGTTTCCGGATGACCCGCGTGAGCAGTTGTGGGGCGCGATCACGGCGGTGTTTAAATCGTGGAACAATCCGCGCGCGATCTACTACCGGCGCATGCACGACATCCCTGACGCGTGGGGTACCGCTTGCAACGTGCAGGCGATGGTTTTCGGCAACCTGGGCGAAAATAGTGCAACAGGAGTTGCATTTACACGCAATCCGTCAACCGGCGAGCGCGCTCTCTATGGCGAATGGCTGCCGAACGCGCAAGGCGAAGACGTGGTGGCCGGCATTCGAACGCCAATGCCGATTACCGCGCTTGCCAGTCAGGGCGCTCCCGACACGTCGCTCGAAAGGAAGATGCCGCAAGCTTTTGCGCAACTCGTCAAGTTAGCGGACGTTCTCGAAGCGCACTTCCGCGACATGCAGGACCTCGAGTTCACGATTCAGGACGGCGCTCTGTACATGCTGCAGTGCCGCGCGGCGAAACGCACCACTGCAGCCGCGATTCGCGTTGCGGTCGAGCTCGTGAAAGAAGGGCGTCTTTCAAAAGATGAAGCGGTTCTGCGCGTGGACCCACATTCGCTCGATCAGCTTTTGCATCCAACGCTCGACCCCAGTGCGGCAAAAAAATTGCTCGCAAAGGGATTGCCCGCAAGTCCGGGTGCTGCGTGTGGCCAGATCGTTTTCTCTGCCGACGAAGCCGAGAAAAAATCGGGACAAGGCATCGCTGTGATTCTCGTGCGCACCGAAACGTCGCCCGAAGACATTCACGGCATGAAGGCTGCGCGCGGCATTCTCACCGCGCGTGGCGGAATGACGAGTCACGCGGCGGTCGTTGCGCGCGGAATGGGCAAGCCTTGTGTCGCGGGCACAAGCGCCATTTCAATCGACTACGCGCATGAGCAAATGGCGGTCACCCTCTACGCGGACGACGGCATGCCGTTCGATACGATCACCCTAAAAAAGGGCGATCTCATCACACTCGATGGGGGGGCAGGTGCGGTCTATCTCGAGGCGATTCCGACCGTTCCGGCTGCCCTAAGTGAAGAGTTCAACGAGCTCATGGAGTGGGCCGATGCGGCACGCACGATGAAGGTGCGAGCCAACGCAGACACTCCCCTCGATGCGCGGACGGCGCGTGCGTTCGGCGCCGAGGGTATTGGCCTGTGTCGCACTGAGCACATGTTTTTCGACGAGCGTCGCATTGCCGCGATGCGCGAGATGATTCTCGCCGAAACCGTTGAGCAGCGAGAAACGGCGCTCGTCAAGTTGCTTCCCCATCAGCGTGCAGACTTCATCGGCATTTTCCTCGAGATGCGTGGGCTCCCGGTGACGATTCGCCTGCTCGACCCGCCGCTCCACGAGTTCTTGCCGACGACAGAGAAGCAGGTTGACGATCTTGCGCGGACGATGGGCGTTTCGCCTTCGCGCCTTGGGCAGCGCACGAAAGAGCTGCACGAGTTCAATCCGATGCTCGGGCATCGCGGGTGTCGTCTTGCGATCACCTACCCGGAAATTTATGCGATGCAGATTCGCGCGATTCTCGAGGCTGCCTTCACCGTGGCTCGTGATGGCAAGGGCGGGGTATTCCCTGAGATCATGATTCCGCTCGCGCTCAGTCGGGGCGAACTCGACAAGATGCGCGTGATCGTCGATCGCGTCGTCAAAGATCTCAACGCTAGCGAAGAAGGCGTGGCGTTTACGTTCGGAACCATGATCGAGCTGCCGCGCGCAGCGATTGTGGCCGACGAACTGGCTGAAGCGGCTGAGTTTTTCTCGTTCGGCACTAACGACCTCACGCAAACCACCATGGGCCTCTCGCGCGATGACGCTGGCAAGTTCCTCGGTGCGTATGTCGAGAGCGGTATTCTGCCGAAGGACCCGTTCGTTTCGGTCGATGTGGCCGGCGTCGGCGCGTTGATTCAGCTCGCAATTGAGCGCGGAAAGAAGGCGCGCCCAGGGCTCAAGTTAGGCATCTGTGGCGAGCACGGCGGCGATCCAGCGAGCATCACATTTTTCCAAAATGCAGGGCTCGACTATGTGAGCTGTTCACCGTTTCGCGTGCCGATTGCGCGACTCGCCGCGGCGCAGGCGGCGCTTGTTCAAAGGGGCAAGTTGGTGAGTGGTTCTACGGATTGACCTCAGCGTTCAAGTTCACGCAGCACGTCTCTTGCTGCCTTCACCGTGCTGGCGATGTCAGCTTCAGTGTGCGCGCCGCTGATGAACGCCGCCTCGAACTGTGCCGGCGGAAAGTAGTGGCCGCGCGCGAGCATGCCTTGGTGAAAGCGGCCAAACTGCGCAGTGTTGGAGCGCTTTGCGTCGTCCCAGTTGTGAATGGGTCCGCGCGCGAAGAACAGCGTGAGCATCGAGCCAACACGTTGCACGCAGGCATCGATCTTCGTTTCCGCGATCGCGCTGTTGAGGCCCGCCTCGAGCTGCGCACCCCGTCGCTCGAGTTTCTCGTACAGCGCATCGTCAAGATGGTTGAGCGTCGCAAGAGCGGCGCTTACGGCAATGGGATTGCCGCTGAGCGTGCCCGCTTGATAAACCGGGCCGAGCGGCGCAATTTTCTCCATGATGACGCGCCGGCCACCGTAGGCCGCGAGAGGCATGCCGCCGCCGATGATCTTGCCGAGACAGGTCATGTCAGGTGAGAGACCTGCGCGGCCTTGCATTCCAGACTTTGAGACGCGACAGCCCGTCATGACTTCGTCAAAAATAGATACGGCATTGTTACGATTGCAAAGATCGATGATGGCCGCTAGGAATCCCTCTTTCGGTGGGACACAGCCCATGTTGCCGACGACCGGTTCGACGATCACGGCCGCGATTTCAGCGCCGCGCAATTCGAACATGGATGCGAGCGCGCTTGCATCGTTGAAGGGGAGCGTGAGCGTGTTCGCGGCAGTCGCTGCCGGCACACCTGCAGAGTCTGGGACGCCGAAAGTGGCGGCGCCGGAGCCAGCTTTCACGAGAAGAAAGTCAGCGTGCCCGTGATAGCAGCCTTCGAACTTGATGATGACGTCACGCCCCGTGTACCCGCGCGCCGCACGAATCGCGGCCATGGTGGCCTCGGTGCCGCTAGAGACCGCGCGCACCATTTCGATCGACGGGTAGAGCGAGACGATCGTCTCTGCGAACTGCACCTCGAGCGCGGTTGGGGCTCCGTAACTGGTGCCTCGTGTTGCGGCCGACTGAATTGCGCGGACGACGTCAGGGTGCGCGTGCCCGAGGATCATCGGACCCCAAGAGCCGATGTAGTCAACATACTTGATGTTGTCTTCGTCGTAGAGATAGGCGCCTTCGGCTCGTGCGATGAAGCGCGGCGTGCCTCCTACCGCACGAAATGCGCGGACGGGGCTGTTGACGCCGCCGGGAATCACGCGCTCTGCTCGCGCGAAGAGCGCGCTCGACGCAGCTGGTTCAGTTCGTTGACTCATCGTTCGTTCGGTACCGGAGTTTGCGTGCGGCCGTCGTGACTCTGCGTTGCCAATCGCGCTGCGAAGGCGGTAGCCGCGATGATCAGCGCGATGGCCAAGAGAATGACCGTGACGAGCAATCCGAAGTGGGCTCGACGTGTTGGGAGGCGTGAGGGCTGGTGCGCCGAAACGGGCGGGCGCGCCACAGTCTGCGCGGGGTAAGCCTGCGCCATCGCGGGAATCGGCTCAGTGGTGGCGCCGCGCGGGACGACTTCCATCGCCAGCGTGACGGGCTTGTTCGCGTTCTTGCCGGTGAGCGTTGGAGGCTGGCTGTCGCTTGTAGCCTCCGTTGGGTGGGCTCCCGAGGGCGCTTTGAACGGTGACTCGCTGAGGACCAGAGTCCCCTCGAGCGATAGTGGCGCGTCGCTGCGCTTCGACTCGAGCGGTGCTGAATCGTCATCTCTCACGCGCGTGGCTCTTAGGTCATCAGACCACACCGACGGATCGAGCACCGTTGCGCCGTCGAGCGAAACATCGACGGTGGTCGTCGACTTACCTTTCGTCGCGCCCTTCGTGATGTCAGTCCAGAACTCGCGTGCGCTTTTCTGGCGGGTGCGCGGATCGAAGGCGACAGCAAGTGCGAGCGCGAGCTCAAGTTGGGGTCGAATCTTGAGGCCGAGCGAGGTTGCTGTGGGTTGCTCTGGATCGAGCGCTTCGAGTGCACACTTTGCTAGGCCGTCGCCCTTGCGCACCTTTTTGTCGCGAAGGAGTTCGAGCACGAGGAGGCCAAGGGCGTACACATCCGTCCAAGGTCCAAACTTGCCAATCGACGGATCAAACTGTTCGGGGGCGCCGTACGACGGCGAGCAAATCGTGTTGTTCCCCGTCGTTTGAAAGCTGGGGATGATTCCGCCGCTCGGATCGACGATCTTGGCGAGCCCGAAGTCGAGAACCTTCAGCCGTACGCCCGCAGCAGTCTTGCTGAGATACAAATTGCCCGGTTTGAGATCGCGATGGACGACACCTTGTTCGTGAGCAAACGCTACGGCGTTCGCTGCCGGTTCAAACAGCGCGACGACCTCGTCGAGGCTTCGGCCCTTGAGACCCTGAACCCGTCGTTCGCGCAAATCGGCACCAAGCGATTTTCCTTCGAGCCACTCAAGGACCATGTACGGACTGAGTGAGCCGGTGAGCGGTGCGACGGTGGTGCCCGATGTCATGCAGCGCACGATGTCGAGGTTGCCTTGCGAGAGCTTGTACATGATGCGGCTCTCGGCTCGGAAGCGACTCGCAAATTCCTGAATCATGTCGGTCTCGAGGTGCGACTGCAGCTTGAGGCACTTGATGGCGACCGGCTCATCGAGCCCCAAGTGATGCCCGCGATAGACGACGCTGAAGC
>CAMBEV010000204.1 GCA_945865595.1 Nannocystis exedens
AGCTCATCCTGCCGCTGTTCTTCAACGAGTCCATCGATGCGCCGCGGCCCATCGCAAGTATGCCGGGCGTGTCGCAGCTGCCCCTCTCGATGGCCGCCGAAAAGGCGCGCGAGGCGGCGAAACGAGGCCACGGTGGCGTCATCCTTTTCGGTCTGCCCAAGTCCAAAGACGCCCGCGGCACAAGTGCGTGCGATCCGAACGGCCCCGTATGCCGTGCCGTCGCAGCGATGAAAGAAGCGTCGCCCGAACTACCCATCATGACCGACGTTTGCGTCGACGAGTACACCGACCACGGGCACTGTGGCGTGCTTCATGAAACGACAAGGGGCGTCGAAGTTGACAACGACGCAACCATCAACATTCTTTCCCAAATGGCCGTGGTACACGCGCGCGCCGGTGCCGACGTGGTAGCGCCAAGCGACATGATGGATGGCCGTATAGCAGCCATCCGCAAGTCGCTCGATGATGAAGGCTTCGAAAGCACGATCCTCATGAGCTACGCCGTCAAGTATGCGAGCGCGTTCTACGGTCCGTTCCGCGAAGCCGCCGATTGCGCACCCCGGTTTGGTGACCGCAAAGGCTACCAAATGGATCCCGCCAACGCGCGTGAAGCACTTCGCGAAGCCGCACTCGACGAAGGCGAAGGCGCCGACATCTTGATGGTCAAGCCAGCTCTTTCGTACCTCGACGTGATCGCAAAGGTTCGCGCCGCAACAACGCTCCCGGTCGCCGCCTACAACGTGTCGGGCGAGTACGCGATGATCGAGGCGGCCGCTCGCGCCGCCATGATCGTGCGCGAAGCCGCGGTCCTCGAGGTCCTAACGTCGATTCGGCGTGCCGGCGCTGACATGATCCTCACGTACCACGCGCTCGACGCAGCGGAGTGGCTCAATGCGTAACTTCGCAGGTGCGATTTTCGCAGCGTTGGCAGTGACAACAATTGGGGCCGTGACAAGCGCATGCCAGCCTCGAATCTGCGACGCGACTAGTTCTCTCGTCGACACTGGCAAGGTGGTTGACGAAGATACGTGGGAGTCCGTCACGCTCGACGAGCCATGGCACGACTTCCCGGGGGGCCGCACCGTTGAGTTCCTCCTACCCGAATTCAAAACGCGCCGCGTCTTGTCGGTCGAACCGTACGTCGCGTTCGCCCAGTACCTAAACGATGGCAAGGAAGACTTCACGCTGGGCAGTGGCGACATCACCGAGGTGCTTCAGGCCAAGGACGGCATCGTCAAGATTCGGAACGGCACCTGCGCAAACCTGCACATCAGAGTGGTCGTTCACTTCGCCTCCGCTTCGTCACCGCCGGTGCTCGACGCTTCGACGGACTAGCGCGAGGGCCTTTACTGCCCAGCCCCACACCAGTACAGCGTGGCCTGTGTTTACCGGCCTCGTGCAGGAACTCGGCAAATTGCTCGATAAGCGTCCGCTTGCCGCCGGCGTTCGGTTGCGCATTGCGAGCAACCTCGGCAAGAAGAGTCCGTACGTCCTCGGCGAGTCGATCGCCATCGATGGTGCATGCCTCTCCGTCGCCGCGTGGGATGGCCACAGTTTCGAGGTCGATGCATCGGTCGAGACGCTCGATCGCACGACGCTGCAACAGGCAGGCATAGGCGACGCGCTTCACCTCGAGCGCGCTGCACGTTTCGGCGACCCAATTGGCGGGCACCTCGTCAGCGGCCACGTCGACGGCGTCGCCACACTCGAGAGCCGTGAAGTTCTCGGCGAAGCGCAACGTCTCCGTTTTCGCGCCCCCGAACGCCTCATGCCGTTCATCGCAGAAAAGGGATCGATCTGCATCGCAGGCGTCAGTCTCACAGTTAACGAAGTTGACGATGCGACTTTCAGCGTGATGATCATCCCGATCACCCAAACCCAAACCAAGCTGGGCGCGCTCCCCATCGGTGCTTCACTGAATCTCGAAATCGATCTCATCGCGCGCTACGTCGCAAGGCTCCGCCATTACCTCTAAACACCCGCCATGCACACCATCGACCCGCATCTTCTCGAACGCATCAACGCTGCCATCGCCGATATCCGCAGCGGCAAGATGGTCATCTTGGTTGACGATGAGGACCGCGAGAACGAAGGCGACCTCTGCATGGCCGCCCAATTCGTCACCGCCGACGACATCAATTTCATGGCCACGCACGGCCGCGGGCTCATATGCGTCACACTCAGTGAAGAGGCTATTGAGCGGCTCAGTTTGCCCATGATGCAGAGTCCCGGTCGCAGCGGCCCACCCCTCGGGACGGCGTTTACGGTGAGTGTCGAGGCGCGCACCGGCGTGACGACCGGCATCAGTGCCCCCGATCGCGCCCACACGACGCGCGTTCTTGCAAATCCGCAGTGCCGCCCCAATGACCTCGTTACACCGGGTCACGTATTTCCGCTTCGCGCCCGCCGTGGCGGTGTTCTCGTGCGCACGGGACAAACCGAAGGCTCGGTCGATCTCTCAACGCTGGCTGGCCTTACCCCGGCTGGTATGATTTGCGAGATCATGCGCGACGACGGCGAAATGGCGCGCATGCCCGACCTTGAAGCGTTCGGCGCCAAGCACAACCTCAAGATCGTCACGATCGCAGACCTGATTCAGTACAGACTCTTTACTGAACGCCTCATCGCACGAACTCACGCGGCGTCCGTCACTCTTGATCAAACAGGCACCGCCTGGCAGGTCATCACCTACGAAGTGAAGCTCGACGGGCGAGAATTCCTGGCCCTCGTGAAGGGTGACGTCGCAAGTGGCGATTCGATTCTGTGCCGCGTTCACGCTGGCTCCACGATTGCCGACGTCTTCTCGTCTACCCCTCGTGATGGGTCACGCCACCTGCGCGAAGCGGTGGCGCGTATCGAAGAGGAAGGCCGTGGCGTGGTTGTGTACCTGCCATCGCGCGGAAATGTAACGAACGAGCTACAATTCTTCGAGAGGTTGCACGCCAAAACCGCGACTGCCAGCGATGGTCAACCGCTGCGTGAGTTTGGCCTCGGCGCGCAAGTGCTCACCGATCTGGGCCTTACCAAGATACGCTTGCTCACCAATAACCCACGAAAGATCGCCGGCATCCGAGGCTACGGCCTCGATATCACCGAGAGTGTACCGCTCGATCCTGTGTCGCTCGGCTCGATCGCAGCAAGAGAGAAAGTTCGATGACCATTCATCTCGAAGGCAAACTGATTCTCCCTCAAGGCGCGAAGTTCGCGCTCGTGGCGAGTCGCTTCAATCACTTCATCGTCGACCGCCTGGTCGACGGGGCCACCGACGCGCTTGTGCGCCACGGCGTTCCGTCGGGCGACATCACGCTCGTGCACGTGCCCGGCGCATGGGAGCTTCCGCTCATCACGAGGCGGCTCGCCGCTTCAAAACGCTTCGATGCGATCGTCGCGCTGGGCGCCGTCATCCGCGGGTCGACTGCGCACTTCGACTTCGTCGCCGGAGAGGCCGCAAAGGGCCTTGCCGGCGTGATGCTGGCAACCTCCGTCCCAGTGATCTTCGGCGTGCTCACCACCGACACGATCGAACAAGCGATCGAACGCGCAGGCACGAAAGCCGGCAACAAGGGCGCCGAAGCTGCACTCTCTGCGCTCGAAATGGTCTCGCTCGGCCGAGCACTCAGCGAAGCGGGCCTTTAGGTGGGCGCGCGACACTCTGGCCGCGAAGCCGCACTGCAAATGCTGTTTCAACTCGAAGCGTCCGCAAGCGACGCGTCAACGGTGATCCATTTGTTTTGGCGCAGCTTCGAATCAGCGCCCGAAGGCAAAGACTACGCGGACGAAATCGTCCTCGGCGTCGCTGAAAAGCTCGAAACGATCGACGCCGAAATTACGCGTGCGTCCGAGCACTGGCGCATCGAACGGATGTCTCGCGTCGACCGCAACATCTTGCGCCTCGGAACGTACGAGCTTCTCAACCAGCGCGCTGTTCCCGGCCCCGTCATCCTCGATGAAGCCGTCGAGCTTGCGAAGTCGTTTGGCTCCGAGGGCTCAAGCGTCTTCGTGAACGGCGTGCTCAACAAAATTGCCGGTACGCACAACCGCCGCGAGGCAAAGGACTGAAGTTGATGCGCGTCGTGCCTCCCTCGAGGGACCTGCTCGAAGACGAAGTCGACGCGATCGTTTGCGGGGCCTTCGAGGACGTGCGTCCGCTCCGCGGCATGGCCGGGCTCATCGATTGGGACACTGCCGGCCTTCTCAGTCGCGCCATCAAGCGCAACCTCTGGCACGGCGAGCGTGGCGACTCGCTCCTCTTCCCCGGGCGACCGCGGTTGCGATTCCATTGGCTGGTGCTGGTAGGCCTCGGCCAGGCGCGGGCTCTCTCGAGCGAAGAGATAGCCAACGTGCTCGGTGAGTATGACCGCGCAGTGATCGGCCTCGGTGCACAAACCGCCCTCGTCGAACTTCCCGGCCGAGGTTGTAACCAAGTGAGCTATGCGTTGGCGCGCGCGACGCTTAGTCAATTTACTTTATCATCTCGTGCGCTTTGGACCCTGGTCGACGGCGACGGCGCATCTCTGCAGTCGGAAGGATAAGACCTTGCTTGATCTTGATGCCAATCGTCCTCCCCAAGGTCCGCGCGATGCAGCGACTGTCGTCCTCCTTCGGGACGAAGACGGTCGCCTCGAGGTGTTCTGCGTAAAGCGACACGGCAAGATCGCTTTCGCCGGCGGCGCGATTGTCTTTCCTGGCGGCAAGGTCGATCCGAGCGATCACGATCCTGCGTGGGAACAACTCGTCGCGACGCAACCGGGGCGCCTCACTGACCTTGCCGCCGATGCAAAGACCGCGCGTGCCACTGTGGTCGCCGCTTGCCGTGAGCTCCTCGAGGAGGCGGGCTACCTACCGCTGGTGGCCAAAGATGCAGCCGAGCTCCCTTCTGAATTGCGACACGACTCAAGCAAACTGATCGGCTGGCTGAACAGCGAGCGGCAGCAGATCGACGGTGCGAGCCTCGTCCCTCTTTCGCGCTGGCTCACTCCCGAAGTCGAGACGCGACGCTTCGATACGCGTTTCTTCCTTCACCACGCGAGTAGGAGCGCGAGGCCCACGCATGAAGGCCATGAAAACACCGAGAGCTTCTGGGCAAGCGCGAACGACACGCTCGCGCAGTTCGACGAAGGCAAGATTCAACTGCTTCCGCCAACGCACCGCACCCTCACGTGGCTCTCCGCGTTCTCGAACGTCGCGTCAGCGTTGCGCGCAGCCGAATCGCACACCCTCGAAATTATCTGTCCGCGTTTCGTTCAGCACGTTGACGATCAAGGGACGACGCTTGCGCTCGCGATGCCCGGTGACCCTGAGCACGAACTCGCGACCGCCCTCAGCACAGGCCCGTCACGATTTGTGCTGCGCGGCGAGCGTTGGGTTCCTGAAAGCTACCGACCCTCTCGGTAAGCGCGCACAGCGTTCGCGATCCCGTCCGCGAGGCGCGTTCGATACCGATCGCTCGCGAGCCACCCCTCTTCCAGTGGATTCGAAATGTAACTCGTTTCAAACAATACGCTTGGCATCCGCGCGCCCACGAGCACGTTGAACGCCGCCGGCTTCACGCCACCATCGCGAACGTGAGCGTAATCAAGGCCAAGCGCCGCCACTGCTGAACGCTGCAAGAGTTTCGCAAGACGCACCGAACGTTGCGACTGATCGGCCATCCGCATGCTCGACAAGATTCCGCCAAGCTCGGCCGATGCCGCCGCGCTACTCGCGTTCTCGCGGGCCGCGACCAAATTCGCAACCGAGTCGCGCGACGTATCGAGGACGTACGTCTCGACGCCGTGTTGCCCTCGCGATTCGGATGCATTGCAGTGGATCGATATAAATAGATCCGCGTTGAACGCATTTGCGCGCAACGTTCGCTCCTCGAGAGTGACGAAGCGGTCATCATCACGCGTGAGCGAAACTGAAAGCCCCTGGCGCGAGAGCAAGGGCGCAACGCGATGGGCAACCTCGAGTGCAACATCCTTCTCGCGCAGCCCGGCAGCACCCACCGCGCCAGGGTCATGACCTCCATGACCAGGGTCGAGCATCACACGCTGCAGCTGGCGACCGGTGCGCGGAGCGGAGACACGTCGCGCCAAGTCGATCACCACGCGAAACGGATCGGGCAAATGAAACACGTGCTGTTGCAATTTCGAATGCGGCTCGATGAGCACGCGCATGCCACCCGGCCCCGTCTCAATGCTGAACCGACGCGCAAAGCCTTCCAAGACCAGGCCGCGCGCATCAAAGGTCGGAATTGCCCGTGGAAAGTCGACGGCGATGGCCCCCTTTCCTAGCGCTGATTCGTCACTCACGCGGTACTGAATTGGCGCGTTGAAGTGGATCACCACGCGCGCGTGGTCGGCGCCTTGAAAATGCTCGATGCGCAGCGCCTGCACGCCCGCTTTCACGGCAGTCGGCGCGTTCAAGTTCGCGAGTGCATCACTCGTCACTCGCCCACTCACCGCCTCTTCGGCCGCGGTCTCGGGCGATGCAACGGGCTTCGCCTCAGCGAGGGGCGCACTCTCCCCGCCGCCACACCCCAAAACGAGTGCAAGCGCCACGATTGTGCCAAAAAACAGGCGAATCACGCATCCGATGCGGTATCACGCCGCCCTCGTCCGAGGCCAATTTCGAGCCGGTGGGTCATCGCCGGCGCCACATTGTTGTTCGGGAATTCGAGTGCTACGTTCGACGAAGGCCGCATGAGCACACCCGACAGCACGAGCAGTCTTCCACCGTCCAAGCCTCGGGTGCTCACGCCTGATGAGGCCGACAGGATCGCCGATAGCATTCGGCCATCGTGGGAGGCACCCCCTCCCAGC
>CAMBEV010000205.1 GCA_945865595.1 Nannocystis exedens
TTTTGATTGACGTCGTGCTTGATGGTAAAGAAACTTGTGCATCGGAGAGAGGCTCTCGGTGGGCAGCTCTAGCGGAGCTCGAGGGGGCACCCCTCGAACAAAACCCGTCACGACGGAGTGTGTTGGGCTTTTGCCCGACACACTCCTAGTCGACGCTGATCCGCAAGTGCGCACGCAACGCGAAGTACCGGTCACTCACGCTGAACAGGATGAGGTCCTTGATGCGGTCGCGCGCGCCTTCTTCGGTGGCACGAATGACGCTCGATGCGTGCTCAAGATCGTGAGCAAGCAGGAAGCCGGCGCGATCTGCGGTTTGGTCAACCGTATTGACCCATTTCTTAAGATCGATCGCGGTTTGCGCAGAAAGCAACTTCTGCACCTGCCTCACGACTCTGTCACGAGCCGCGGCGCTGAGCCCGCTCGAGAGCAAGCCGAGCGACTCATTCACTTGGTTCGCGCTGTCAGCGGCCAGGGGAAACTGGGGGACGGCAAGCTTGATCGCTGCGAACAACCACGATTTCAATGCACCCACCGAGGGCACGAGTTGGCGCACCGCGTAGCCCGGTCGGTAGAGCGCCAGCTGTCGGCCGGCTATAAACGCGAGCGAGCTGTTTGAGCCATGGGCCTCAAACGCTGCGCGCCCGAGCAAGAGCGCCGGAGGTTGACTTGGCACGAAGGCCAGCCCTCCTTCAAGCTCGGTGTTCTGAAACACAGGCGGAGGCGCAATCGCGAGGACGCCCGCGGCGTAGTGAATCATCTGTGAAATCGGATACGGATGGCGCGCAAGGTCGACCTCATAGCGCGCGTCGAACCCCAACGCCGCCGCGGGTTGACCCAACTTCTGCACGATGACTGGCTCGATCGCCGCGAAGATCTGCGTGAGACCCGCGTCATCTGCCGCGAGACACTCGAGCCAATCTTCTTCGCGCAGCGCTGCTTGTGCAGGTGCGGCGTTGTCGGCGCGGTGCTTCTGGAAGAACCGCTCCTCATCGGGCTCGGCGCCATTGAGTGAAACCAGCGCCTGGCATACGCACCATGCTGAATCTGCGTGGCGCGAATCGGTGTAGAGCTTGCGTAGCGATTTGTAACCCTCGACGCGGTAGGGGTTGCGCACCAAGATTTGCGTCTGTGCGCGAACAGCCTTGTCGAGATATTTCGCGGGCTCACTTGCGTAGATCGCGGCGAGTTTGTGTTCGCGATCGCGATTGTCGGGGTCGAACGCGTGCGCGGCCTCGAGGGCATCCACCGCAAGGTCTGCCTCCTTGAGAGCCCCACCGTAGAGTCCACCCAGCTCGTCAAGAATCTTAACGATGGAGTCTTTGTCGCCCCCTTGCTTCGCGCGTTCTAACTTCACTTTGAGAAGCCGCTCGACTTCGCTCACATCTCCGCGCTCACGACGAATCACCGCTGACTCATCGACAGCCTTCGTCAACGTGGGATCGAGTTCGAGCGCGCGGTCGAAGAACTCGAGTGCGCGGTCGCCGTTCTTCAGCTGTCGCCAGAGTACACTACCTGCAGTTTGCATGTACTTCGCCCGCTGCTTTGGCTCTTTGACGAACTCCGCGAGGCGCGAGACCACTTCGACGAGTTGCGCCCAGTCCTGCTCCTCTGAGTAGAGCTGCATCAACTTCGTGAGCAGCCGCCGATCGTCCGGCCTCTCTTCGAGAGCCTGCATATAGGTGCGTGCGGCTTGCGCGCGGTCACTCAACTTACCGAGCTCAATGTCGCCGATCTCAAGAAGCAGTTCGAACCGCTCGTCACCGACCGCAATCTCGAGACGACGGCGACGCAAGGACACCGCGCGCGCATAGTCGCCCTTGTCCTCATGAAGACGCGAGAGCGAGCGCAAAGCAGGACCGTAGTGCGCATCAATCTTGATCGCTTGCTCGAGCAATGGCTGGGCCTCTGTCAGCGCACCCAGACGGCGCAGACAATCGCCAAGGTGGAACACGGCTTCGGCTTTGTCGCGCGGACCAAGTTTCGCGCCGAAGCGCTCGATGAGCACTTCGTAAACGCGACGCCCGAGCATCGGATCGCCGTGCTCGAACACCGCACGGCCCGCGGCGCTCAAGACAGCAGGGTCCTGAGCCAGCTCGAGCAACGTTTCAACCGCCAGATGCAGCCTCGGATTGGGAGGAAGCGACGACACGCGCGTCGCCGGGCTGGAATCCGTGTTGGCCGCAGACGCGGGCGCCGGTGGAACCGATCGACCGACGGCCTCGATGTACTGCACGAGGACGCGTGATGCATCGGCCGGGCCGAGCGCCTTCGTGCGAGAGACGACGCCGTCATAATAGTGCGCCGCTTCCTTGAAATGCTCTTGCTGAAACGAGCTGTCGCCAAGAACCACGAGGGCATCGGTGTTGGTCGGATCGAGATCGAGAGCCCTTCGCGCGTGAGCATCAGCGCGCTCCGTTTCGTGCAGGCCGTCACGCGTCACCCGAGCCAGCTCTCCGTAGAGGCGAGCGCGAGCGAGCGGCGACTCAGCAACGTCAAGTTCCTTTTCGAGTAGGGCGACCACGCTTTGTGTGTCCCCACGTTCTGCATAGTTGCGACGGAGCGCAGTAGCCGCAGCCGTGTCGCGCGGATTGGCTTCGAGCGCCAATTTGTAACGCTCGTTGGCACCGTCTAGATCGCCGCGCGATTCGAGCAGCCTCGCAGCGCGAAGGAGCCCCTCGGCGCGCGCTTCGGCAGTGGGCGCGCGCATACTCAGCGCCTCGATCGCCTCTAGCGCAGATTGCGTGTCCCCGGCACGTTCGCGGAGTCGCGCAACGCCCTCGAGCGCATCGGACTGGGACGGATCGAGCGTGAGCGCGCGCTCAAACTCGGCAAGCGCACGCTCCGGTGCTCCCATTTCTTCGCCCAGTAGACGTGCACGCTCTAGGTGCAGCGCGATACGCCTTTCCTTGTCTGTCTCAGCTTGCACATGGCGATCGAGAAGCGTCGCCAGGTCTTCCCACCGACCGAGGCCACGGTAGTACCGAGGCAGTTTGCTCAGTGCTCCTAGGTTGGACGAGTCGATCGCAAGCACGGTTTCGAGTGCCGACGCAGCACCCGCCTGATCGAGAAACTCTTCCTCAGACAGTGTTGCGATGCGCTCGTAGAGCGCGATGCGCTGACGTGGCGTAGCTGCAACTTCGGCTTGATGCTGAAGGTTGTCGAGCAGCTCGCGGTGCTTGCCGGTATGACCGTAAATGCGGTCAAGCCCCTTGAGCGCTCCGAGGTAGTGCGGCTCAACGGATAGTGACTCTCGGTACCATCGCTCGGCCTGCCCGATGTCCTTGAGTTGGTCTTCGCAGACCTCGCCGATGCGACACAACGCCTCGGCCTTCTCCACTCCGCGCGCGAGCGCGACCCGCCGCTCGAGCCATGACACGAGCCCAACGTAATCGCCCCCACGCTCACAGAGACGCGCAAATCCAGTGGCCGCGCGTTCATTCATTGGATCTTCGGCGAGCACCTGCTGGAGCAGCTCTTTCGCCCGAGCGGAGTCGCTCAACTTTCCATCGAAGAGCTCGGCGGCTTCTACCTTGAGATCGCGCGCCCTGGGTTGGGACGCAGCGGTTTGCGAACGCGCCTGAAGCTGCTGAGCGAGCTCAGGCCACTGCTCCGCGCGACGGTAAATGGTCGCGATTCCGTCAGCCGCTTCTTCATTGGCAGGATCGGTGGTGAGGACTTGCTGAAACGCAGCGAGCGCAAGGTCATGGCGGGCCAATTTGCCACCATACCAGTTACCAATAGAAAGCAGCAACGCGTTCCTCTCGGTCGCAGAGAGATGCGCCGCGTGGACGCTCTCGGTGAGCGAGGAAAGCGTGTCGTTCCACACCTGTGTGCGTTCGCCGCTGAGGCGTTCGATCACGTCTGCCCACTCACGTTGCGTCGGTGCCTGCGCGAACGCCTGCGTGTACGCAACGAGCGCTTGCTCAAGATCGTCAAGCTCGTGCGCACACACGCGGCCAATCTCGGCGAACACGCGAGCGCGCGCCTCGCCTGCAGATACCACTTCGCTTCGTTCGAGAAGCGCTTCAACGATTTCGGCGAAGCGGCCGAGGGCGTGGCGGGCCTCTTCGAGTCCGAGCTGGGCAACTTCGTCGGCGGCGTCGATCGCAACGAGTTTCACGTAGACCTGCTCGGCGCCCTCGTGGTCGCGCGCCGAAGCAAAAGAACGCGCCGAGCGGAACAGCAGTGACTTCTTGAGCTCCGCGTCATCTACCTTTTCAGCGCCTGCAGCGAAGGCCTTGGCAATCCGCTGCACTGCTGCCCCCGACTCCACCGCCTGCTCGAGAGCGAGAGCCGCGTCATGATTGTCAGGTTCATTGACGAATGCCTCGATGAGCTCATCGACGCGCTCGGCGGTGAAGCTCGGCGTCCGCGCGAGTCCTAGCCTCGACAAGCGCTCGAGCACGTCGCGCGCGTCAGCCGGGCGCAGCGCCGGGTCTTTCTCGAGGAGGGCCAGCACGAAATCATCGACCTCTCGAGTGACCCAACCACGCGGGGCTTTCGTGCTCGGCGCCTCGACTGGCGCGTGCAAATGTCCGAGCGCCACATCGAGAGCCGAATCGCCCGCGAATGGCGGCTTGCCTGTAAGCAACTCGTAGAGCATCGCACCAAAGGAATAGACGTCGCTGCGCGCGTCGCCGGGGAGACCGCGAACTTGCTCGGGAGCGACGGTCTTGGGTGAACCGAAAATGGTCACGAGGCCCGTGTAGCCATTGGACACGAAGCTGTGATTGCGCAACCGATCGACACCGAAGTCGACGAGCAGTACGCGGAAAGCCTCGCCGCCTTCGCCACGACCGACAAGAATGTTGTCCATCTTGACGTCGCCGTGCGCCATCTTCGCCTGATGCAACGCGGAGAGCGCTTCGAGCGTGAGCTTCAGTAGGGGTTTGAGTTCATTGATGTGGCTCGCGCCCGTGCGCGCAAAACGCGCGGACAGAGGCTGCGCGTCAATCGCTCGGTAAGCCACGAACACGTTGCCGTCTTCGAGCTCGGCGGCGAGCACGTCTTCGGGCAGGCCAGGATGCTTCACCGTCTTGACCAATCGATTGGCGGCGAGGAACCGCTGCAGCGCAAAGCGATCACGTCGGGCCGCCCGCTTCAGAATCTTCAAAACGTAATCGGCACCACCACGTTTTGCGATGTAGGTCGCACTGAGCGCAGATTCTCCGAGCTTGCGCACGATAGTGAAGTCGCCCACGGTCTTACCCGCGGCGATCTCGGCCACCTCGAGCAACCCTTCCAGATTGGCAAGGCGCGGATCGAGTCCCGATGGGCGCAGCGCACGGAGCACGTCGACCAATGCGTCGATGCGATCAGACGATGCACAGGCTTGAACGAGCGACTGCGCGAAACTCGCGCGCGTGCTCGCGCCTCCTACATCGACGGCGCCTAGCCCAAGGTAGGCATCAGACAACTGGACCATCTCGTCGAGCGAGAAATGGCGCTCGAGTTCACCACGTAGAATATCGATCGTCTGCTTCATACGGCCTCTTAAGCGCTCGGCGCTCAGCGATGTGGGCCATCGTCGGCGCCACGGGGGCGCGATCCTAGCGGAAAAATTGAGCCGTGGTAAACGCGACAACGCACGAAATGCAGCAAAAACGGTTTCAACTCCGTCACAACGGGTCAGAAGCACCCGCCAGGCGTCAGAAGGCGCGCTGCTCGACGTTGATGCTGTCTCCGGCTTGCAGTGGAATATCAGGTTGCTCGCCGCGTGTGATGGCTTCGACATCAACCTGAAAGGTCGCAGATTTCTTAGGCGCGACTTGGCGGGTCAGAATCACTCGGTCCTTGTCGGCCATCGGAGAGAACCCTCCCGCCTGCGAAATCGCATCGACGAGCTTGACGCCTTCGGTCCAAGGCACCAGTCCCGGCTTGCCCACGGCGCCGATCACACTGATCTTCTTCGACGCGTACTGCTTGACGACCAGCGTGACCTGCGGACTCTTCAAGATGCGCTTCTCAAGGAGCTTGCGGGCGATCATCTCTTCAATTTGCTGCGGCTCAAGTCCAGCGACCTGAAGGCGATCAACATACGGAACGACGATCGTCCCGTCCGGATGAACGCGGTACTCTTTGGTGAGCTTGTCCTCGCCGAAAACGGTGATCTCAAAAAGATCACCCGGCGCGATCGCATAATTGAGAACGGGCGCCGGAATGTTTCGCGGCAACCCCGCCCGCCGCGGCACGCAAGCCACCGCGCCAACAGCAATCACGAGCGCAAAACTGATCCCCAAAGAGCGCAATGAAACCTCCCGCTGAACAAACGCCTGCCAGTGACCCATAAAGATCCTTCGCTTCGCTCAGGATGACAGGTCAGAGACGTCACATCCCGAACCACGCGGTTCTTCGCTTGTTGAAGTCCGACACACCCACGCGTCACGCGCCTCCCAACAAAACCAAACGTCAAAGAAAAAACCGGACGCCCGCGAACGTTTCGAAGCGCAGCCAGTTCATGTCGACCAGGGATGGATTTGAGGTGGTCACACCGGTGGGGAGGTCAGCAGGGATTTGGTTCTTGCTGAAATTACCCGTGAACTTACCGGTGAGATTGATGCCAAAACTGTCGCTAAACCGATACTCGCCGAAGAGCGTTGCATCGGCACGGATGTCAGTGAACCCGCCCTTGATCAAGGTGCCGGACTGCCCGAAAATATTCGGATACTTGATCGCACCACCGCCCGCTTCGAGTGAGAGCAGCGCGCGGCCGCCGAAGAAGTAGGCGAACTTCACGAACCCGCGGTCGATTCCATAGAACGTCGAGATCAGGCTCGGCTGAAAG
>CAMBEV010000206.1 GCA_945865595.1 Nannocystis exedens
GGCTCGTCGTTCACTCCCACCGCGTCGTAGAAATAGCGCAACGAAAGGACACTTTGCGTGGCCTGCAACTCACCGGCAACATCGCGCTTTCCCGAAAGCTCGATCGACCACTTGCGATCGACGTAGCCGAGGCCAGCCGAGACCGCGTGCGTGCGGAAGCCGTCGTCGTAAGAATAGCCGGCGCGAACGGCGATGCGGTCCGCCAAGAAAACCTCGGCACCGAACATCGCGCGCACCTTGGGCTTGCCGAACGTCGTGAAATCGATGTGCGCGCCCGCCTCGACGGAGAACTCGCGGCTCCCGTAGCCAAGTCCCGAGGCAAGCGTGGTCGGCAAAAACGCGTGGCCTGGATGGGTCAAGTTGTGCCCAACGATGCCCAGTCGAAGCTCCTTGGTGAACGCCGCCGTGAGCCCGACGTCAAACGTGGGAGAGTTCACGAGAGTACCCGTCGGCGTTCCATCGGACGCGAGGCTCGTCCCGAGCGGCCCCTTGCTGACCGCTTGCTCGAGGCGGAGGTAGCGACCCGTCATCCCAAGCGCGAACCGATCGCCGAGCGGAATCGCGAGCGAGAGCCGCAAGTCCGTCCAGGTGCGCTTCACCCCGTCGGGATCCTGCACCGACCAATTGCCCGCAAAACCTGCTGAAACGCCAAATCGATTGAGCACTGAGTCCACAATCGCGCCGCCAAACGTCTGTCGCCTTGCCTCGGGCGAGAGCATGCCGTTGGCCTCAATATGATAGACGCGCGCGAACGGGAGGTTCGCCGGATTGAGGAAGAGACCCGTCGTCGACACGCCCAGGGCGTTCTGCGCGCCACCCATCGCCATCGCGCGGGTGGTTACAAATTCGCCACGGTCGTAACCCTGTTGAGGCGAAATGGTAGCCGGCGAAGCCGAGCTGCTGCCCGAAGTCAAGAGTAACGCAAGGGCACCTGCGACGGGCCAGGAGCGAACGGCGGACACCATGCCGCGAACCGTATCAACGAGCGCGAAAAAGGCGGAATTTGTTGGCAAATCCGCAGAATGAAACCGCTCATCCGTTGAGTCTTGACAGCAAATTCCGTGTGAATTCCAGGTGTCGCAACCTACACGTGTTTGGCTACACCGGAATTTCTGCTGCTATGACGCACACTTGCCAACGCACCGCGCAGTTACACCAGGCGATCACGGCTACCACCGGTGGTATACAGTGATTAAACCGTAGCCATTTCAACTAGTTACAAACAAATGACGATTGTGCGTGGACGTTCCGCAAAAGGGGGTGCTACCTCCTCTTCCTGGCTGTAACGAACGTTCTGTTTCGCACTTCCTTCTACGACGGCGTACGAAGGCACACTGAGGCGCAGGACCACGTTCGTTCCAGCCAGGCGGGTTCATCAATTCAGGTTCTCCACACCCTGGGGAAAACCTGTGTATGACGCGTCGCTGCGTCCTTCGGGTGAGCTGTTCGGTGCGGGTGTCGCACCTTTTCGTCCGTGTCGCAGGGTGCCGCCGATTTAGGCATTAGGTCAGCAGGTGTGCGAGATTTCGCTTGCCTGCGGCGTTGTCAGTTTCGTGGTCGCGGGTTGGGTGGGCTTTCAGTTTTTTTAGGGACTCGTTGAATGAATAATGCACAAGTTGCGGTGTACGAGCACACCTGGTCACCGACCCGCGCGAACGCGTATACCGTCGTCGCTCCGGCCGTATCGACGGCCGCGGATACGGCCGTGGAGACGGTATGGGCAACCGCAGTCCAGGTGATCCGTGAACGCGCGCCAGGAAGCTTCGATCAGTGGTTCTCGGGAGTGCAGTTCGACGCGTTTATCGACGGCATCGTGTCACTGCGTGCCCGCAACGAGTTTGTGCGCGATTGGGTCGACGAGCACTTCGCACCGGCGTTGCGCGTCGCCCTTGAGGGGCTGTCGGGTTTCAGCATCCGCTTTGTGTGGTCGATCGACGCCGCACTGGCGCGTCCGGTCGTTGAGCGCCCGTCGCCATCGCCCATCCGCGCGCGGCCTTTGATGGTGCCACCGCGGTCCGATCTTGCGGACGCAGCCGGTGCGGCTTTCGCGCCCGCGCAGGCGGAGCGACCTGTGGGGCTCGGTGCACTGGGTGAGAGCGGCATCTTTGAAGTAGCGTCGCTCGAGAGCGCCCACGAGCCTCCCGCGTCCAGCCGTGTCCAGCGCAGCCCCAGCAACGCCCGCGACGCCCGTGATGCTCGCTGCGCACCGCCGGTCGTCGGCCTCATTGAGCGCTATACGTTTGCGAACTTTGTCGTGGGTGGCTCCAACCAGCTCGCGCACGCAGCATCGGCCGCTGCCGCTGGTGGAAGCGGCCCGCGCCACAACCCGATCTTTATGTGCGGCGGCACGGGTCTCGGCAAGACACACCTGGTCCATGCGGTCGCCCATCGCGTGCGTCGCGATCGCCCAGAGGCGCGCATCATCTACACGTCCGCGGAACGTTTCGTGAACGAGTTTGTCGGCGCGTTGGCCGAGCACAAGATGAACGAGTTTCGCGCAAAGTACCGAGAGCAGTGCGACCTCCTCATCGTCGACGACATTCACTTCCTCTCAGGCAAAGCCGGCACGCAGGAAGAGTTTTTCCACGCGTTCAATGCGCTGCACCAAGCGGGCAAGCAAATCTTGGTGACGAGTGACAAATATCCGCAGCAACTCGAAAAAATGGAGGAGCGGCTGGTCTCCCGTTTTGCGTGGGGTCTCGTCGCGGACATTCAAGCGCCCGACCTCGAGACGCGCGTCGCCATTGTTCGCCGCATGGCTGATTCAGAATGCGTCCATCTGCCGGACGAGGTGACGCTGCACATCGCCCAATCCGTTCGTAACAATGTGCGTGAACTCGAGGGCGCGCTGACGCGCCTCTTGGCTAAGGCCTCGCTCAGCGCTCGAACGCTTGACCTCGATTTTGTGCGCACTGAACTCGCGACCACCATGCCGGTGCGCGCGAACGAAAGCAGCATCGATGACATTCAGCGGGCGGTGTGCCACCACTTCAAGTTGCGCTCTGGCGACCTCAGCTCCAAAGATCGCCACAAGACGATTGCTCTCGCGCGACACGTCGCCATGTATCTCTGCAAGCAGCGCCTGCGCGCGAGTTACCCCGAGATCGGGCGCGCCTTCGGTAATCGCGATCACACGACGGTCATGAGCGGCGTTCGCAAGGTTGATGCGATGCGTGCGACCGACTCTGACCTGCGCGCCCACCTCGAAGTGATCGACCGGAGGCTTGGCGGGCTCGATTGAGTCGGGGCACGCGTTACGCGTGGAAGTGCCGGACTTCAACAAGCAGAGAACCACGGTGTTCGACCGGCGGCGTTGCCGAAAATTGGACAGCCCTGGGCGGGTCTGCCTAACTCGCGCACATGATCATCGCCTTCACCGGACAAAAGGGTGGCGTAGGCAAGAGCACGACCGCGATTTGCGTAGCCGCATGCGCAGTAGAGCTCGGTCACCGCGTCCTTTTGGTCGATGCGGACCCTCAAGGCACCGCGCGCACCTGGGGCGAAGTGGCACAAGAACGTGGACGACCTTCCGCAACGGTGGTCGCGATGGGGGCGACGATGCACCGGCCCGGTCAACTTCGTCAGCTTGCCACTAGCTACGACGTCACCATCATCGATTGCCCGCCTCGGCACGGGGACATTCAGCGCTCGGCGCTGATGGTCTCCGACGTCGCGGTCTTGCCGAGTGGCCCATCAGCAACCGATGCGTGGGCGCTTGCCGGTACGCTCGACGTGATTCGTGAAGCGCAAATCCTTCGCGACGAACTTCGCGCCTGCATCTTGATCACCCGCAAGCAGAGCCGCACGGCGCTCGGTCAAAGTGCCCGTGAAGTCCTTGCCACGTCAGGTCTGCCGGTGCTCGAGAGCGAGCTCGGCTACCGCATTGCCTATCAAGAAGCGATCGCTGCAGGTTTGGGTGTCACGACGTTCTCACCCCGCGATCGCGCAGCAACCGAAATTCGCGCGCTCTACGACGAACTCGAAAGGTTTTATCATGGCAAAGAGATCAGTGGGTGTTACATTACGCAAGCCGCCGCAGGCTAACACCGATACCTTCGTTGCGGGCGCGAACGACACGCACGCGGGTTCGGCGACGCAAGCCCTTGGCGACGTAGTGCAAACCGCACGTGGCGCCGATCTGCGCGAAGTGACGGTCTACCTGCCGAAAGATCTCGCGCGTAAATTTGCGCTGCATTGCCATGAGCTCGATCGCGATGCGAGCAAGGTCCTTGCCGAAATGCTCGAGGACGAGCTTGTGCCAGGACCGCCCGCAGCAGGACTCGCGCAGATCGATCATGAGCCGAGTTCGCGCTGGGACCGCCTGCGGGAGCACGTGTTCTCCCTGATTCGCGCGCGGCTTCCTCTCGGGATCTAAATAGTCAACATAGTTGACTCACTACGGGCAGGTTCCTCGTCCATGCCAAGCTTTTCGAAGAGGGGCGCCAGCGAAGGTTCGTGCCCCGTGAACTTCGTGTAGAGCGCGAGCGGGTCAGCGGAGTTGCCGCGCGAGAGGATCTCGTTGCGGAACGCGTTACCAACCTCTGCACTGAAGAGGCCTTCGTCGCGAAAGCGCTGAAACGCATCGGCCGCCAATTGCTCTGACCAAAGATACGAATAGTACCCAGCGGCGTAGCCAACCGGGTCTGAGAACAAGTGTAAAAACGACGCGATCATCGCGTAGTCGGGTGGAAGTGCGGTCGCTGCGAAGGCGTTCATTAGTCCGCGTGCGTACAGCGTGACGTCGCCATCCTTGGCTTCGTTGTACGTGGTGTGCAGGTACAGGTCCACGCTCGCGAACCCGAGCTGCCGCATGAGCGCAGAGGCGGCGCGAAATTTCCGTGAGCGCAGCATGCGGGCGATCCACTCGCGCGCAATGGGCTCGCCAGTCTCGTAATGGCGAGCGAAGAGGTCGAGCGCGGCCTCGTCCCACACCCAGTTCTCCATGATCATCGACGGGAGCTCGACGAAGTCGGTGGGGACATTCGTGCCTGCGAGTGATCGAATATGCACCTCGCTGAAGCAGTGATGCAGAAGGTGTCCAAACTCATGAAAAAGCGTCTCGACTTCGCGGCGTGTCAGCAACGCGGGCTTGCTGCCAACCGGCGCGGTCATGTTGCCGACAATGAGCCCAAGGTGGGGCCCGCGATCGCTGCCTTGCACGAGGCCTTGCACGAGGCCATGCATCCATGCACCGTCGCGCTTTCGTTCGCGCGGGAAAAGATCGAGATAGAAGCGCCCAATGAGGGTGCCCTCGCGGCTGCGCATTTCGTACCCCTGGACCGCCGGGTGCCAAACGGGCGCATCTTTCCAGGCTGAGACACCCACGCCGTAAAGACGCTTGGCGATCTCGAACATGCCCAGCAGCACGCTCTCGATGGCGAAATACGGCCGTAGCGCCTCCTCGTCGAATTCGTAACGTGCCTTGTTCAATTTGTCCGCGAAAAACGGTACGTCCCATGGTTCGAGCGCGGGCGCATTGGGGCCTTCGACTTCGCGTCGAAACTCCTGGAGCTCTCGACACTCTCTCTCAAAATGGCCTTTGGCCCGGCGGTGAATCTCTTCGACGAAGCTGAGCGCTCTGGCGCTGTCTTTCGCCATGCGCTCCTCGAGGACGTAGTCGGCGAAATTCGCGTATCCAAGGACGCCCGCCCGTTGCGCGCGCAACGCCAGAATCTCACGAATGAGCGGCCGGTTGTCGTTGGGCGCGACCGTCGCGGACGTGTTGTACGCCCGGTAGATGCGTTCGCGGAGGTGGCGGTCTTGTGCGTACGTGATGACCGCGAGATAGACAGGGCTCGCGAGCGTAAGGCGGTAGCCCGGCACGCCCTTGCTCCGTGCGTTCTCCGCCATCGCGTTCACCGCGTCCTCGGGGATGCCTGCGAGCGCTTGGCGATCGGAGACCACCCATTCCCACGAGTTTGAGGCATCGATCGCATTCTGCGCGTACCGCGTGGCTCGTTCGCCGAGTGCGACGTCGATTGCGAGCAGCGCCGTTTTGGCCTCCTCGCCAAGGCTTGCGCCGTTTCGCACGAAGTCTCGCAGCGCAAGCGTGACGTGCCGCTCCTGCGCAGATGTCAATGGGGTTGACTTGCTATCGAAAGCCGAGAGCCTTGCAAAGAGAGCCGCCGAGAGCGGAATCTTCGCGTAGAACGCCGTAATTCGAGGCTGAACACGATTGAACGCCTCTCGAAACGCGTCTGTCGCTCCAACCGACTCAATGTGTTGAATCACCCCAAAGGCCACGTTGAGGCGGGCGATCGCCTGCTCAAGCGCGCCGAAGGTCGACTCGTAGGATGGGCTCGTTGCATCGCACTCAATGGCTGCGACCGACGCTTGCGCCTCCGCGAGCAGGGCGTCGAGCCCCGTCTCCACGTGCTCAGCGGTGATCGCATCGAACGGAATTCGCTCAACGCCCGCCGTCAGCGAAAGCAAGGGATTGTCGATCATGGCGAACAGTGTAATCCTCGACATTCCGAACACGGAGGCATCAATGCAGGCATACGATCCGAATCAGGCGATAAGCCAAGCGCAATATGGTCAACTTGCCATACGACCATCTTTCTTCATCCTGCAGTGGATGCTGTTTCTGGTGTCGCCGCGCATCTCCGTGAATGGTCAGGTACAGACCGCAAAATGGGGCCTTAACGTCTACAACATGCCCCCCGGCGATTACGAAGTGACCATCTGGTTTCCTTGGCTACTCATGTCCAGGTGCGGCGTGGCGACTCGCCGAGTGCAGGTCGCTCCGGGATGGGCAACCCAACTGACCTACTCCGCG
>CAMBEV010000207.1 GCA_945865595.1 Nannocystis exedens
TGGCGCAACAGCCGAGGCCACCCATGCAATCAATGTACTTGACGGCGACACCCACGAAGTTGCGGAACACGCCGCCGAGCTCGCCAAGAGCGTGCGCGAGACCGTGTCGTCGCTCGAGCAAATGGCGTACGCGATTCGCGAGGTCGCAAGGAACGTCGACGCCCTCTCTCTCACGGCCGAAGAGACCAGTTCGTCAATGAACGAGATGGACCTGTCGATTGACCAAGTGCAGTCAAACGCCAACGAAACCGCGCGATTGTCCGAAGAGGTAACGCGCGACGCAGAAAAGGGCACCGAAGCGATCGTCAAGACGATGAGCGAAATCTACCGCATCAAAGAGAGCTCTCTTGAGGCGGTGAGCGCAATCAGCACGCTTGGTTCACGCATTGATGCGATTGGCCAAATAGTCAATGTGATTGATGATGTGGCCGAGCAGACGAACCTGCTCGCGCTCAATGCCGCCATCATCGCGGCTCAGGCCGGCGAACACGGTAAGGGCTTTGCGGTTGTCGCCGACGAGATCAAGGACCTGGCAGAACGAGCCGCTGCGAGCACGCGAGAGATCACCGATCTCATCAAGACCGTGCAGGGCGAATCACGCAGCGCAATTTTGGCCGTCGAGCGTGGTGCGGCGAACGTCGAGCGCGGCGTCGAGGTGTCCAACGAAGCCGAACGCACCCTGAAAAAGATCCTCGAGTCGTCCCATAAGTCGACCAACATGGTGCGCGCCATCGCTCGCGCCACGGTCGAGCAGTCCAAGGGCTCAAAGCAAGTCACCGATGCGATTGGACGCATTGCAGAGACGGTGCAGCAGATCGCGGCCTCGACAGCCCAGCACGCGCGCGGCTCCGAATTGGTGATGCGCGGCGCGGAGACAATGCGCGTCGCAACCCAGGCCGTCGAACGCGGCGCGCAGGGCCAAGCGCAGGGCACGCGCAAGATTGCGAGCACCATCACAGGCCTCTCAGAGGGCATTGCGCAAGTTCAGCAGACGATCGCGAAAGACGTGGCCGTCCCCGTGCGCCTTGATGAAGGCGAGGTCGAATCGCTTGTGGCTCGCCTCAGCGATGAAGCGGCGCATATGTAACGGTCGGCGTTACAACTTCTCGTTACAACTTCTTGTTACAGATCAAGGGCGACAAGGGCCTGCGATCCGCGCACCAAGATGTGTCCAGCGCCCGCGTAAAGTGCCACAGGGCTTCCTACGTTGGGCGCCTCGAACGACCATCGCAGCGATGCTCTGCGCCCCAGAATACGCGAGCGGCGATCCAGTTCAAAACCAACGATCAGCGCGCGGCCCTGGTCTAGCTCACGATGCGCGACGAGGTGATCGCCAAGCGCGAGGTCGGCGACATACGGCTTGTTGCTCAGCTGCAGTTTCACGGCCTCGTTGTCGTCCGACAGAAACAGATCACTTCGCGCTACCATTTGCGCGTCCAGGAGCTGTGCGACCAACTCCCCGCACGGCCTGCGGAGCAACCTGAGCCGCTCGGCACCAGGAGCAAAGAACTCTACCGAACGCGTTTCGCCGCGTTGCAGGAGCGACTCGCGGTCGAAGACGCGCAGCGCGATTTCATAGGTTCGCGCCTCTAGGTGAATCGGTTCAGCGGTGACCACATAGACCGCTCCGTCGGCTGCGAGCGACGCAGCCATCGTGCGCTCCCGCGGAGAAATCGGCTCTCCGATGGGCGTGACTTCGCCGCCGCGAATGCGCACACATGGGAACGTTTCGTCTGCACCCGTGAGAGGCACGAAGAGGGCGCCGTCGGCCAAGCAAGGGTCGCGAACGACACCGCTGGGAATGGGCAGCCACACGAGCGTCGGTTGTGGGCTCGCGGTGTGCGCGAAAAGTCGCGCGGCTCGGCTCGGTGTTTCAACCTGGCACCACAGATCACCTCCGTGTCCCCAGGCGTCGACGACGTCGAGCGACGCCACGTCGCCTGCGTCTAGCCTTGCACGTGCGCTTGGCTCGAGCGTCTTGGGCTCCAGCGTGTAAAGAAACATGGGCTCCGATGCGCGCGTTGCGACAATGCGCGTGGCGCTCTCGTCGGCCACCATCGCACTCGGCGGCACCGGGTCTGGTAAACGTCGTTGACCCATCACCCGACCGCTTGCTGCATCGAGCGTGATGACTTCCGCATGCTCCCAACCGGGATGGCTGATCGCCGGCGTCGCAGCGATGGTCACAACGTCGCCCACCACACGGACTTGCTCGATGCGTCCATCGAAGGGCAGGTCCCATCGCCAGGCGACCCTCGGCCTGGGCTTGAGAATGCGGGCCGACACCGCGCGACTGCCACCCGCATCACCGCGCCGGTGGGTCCAGTCGCCAAGAATCAGCCCGCTCATTGTAACATGTTTCGATCTATTTCATTCCACGGTGACGGTCTTGGCGAGGTTGCGCGGCTGGTCGACGTCCGTGCCCTTCAAATCGGCCATGTAGTAGGCAAGGAGCTGCAACGGAATCACGCTGAGCAGCGGGAGCACCTCGGGCTCGGCCGCAGGAATTTCGATGAGCGAAATGTCGGGCTCAATCTGGGGCATCGAAGCGCGCCACGACGAACTGCGTGGGGCTTCGTCTGGCATGAGCATCTTGGCGACGTCGTGGTCACCTTCAGTGGCGATCGCGATGAGCTGACCCTCCCGTGCCTTGACCTCTTGAAGGTTCGATAGCGTCTTCTCGTAGTGCGGGTCGCGGGGACAGATCACGACGACCGGCATTTCAGCGTCGATCAAAGCGATCGGCCCGTGTTTCATTTCGCCAGCGGCATAGCCCTCGGCGTGAATGTAGGAAACTTCCTTGAGCTTCAGCGCGCCCTCGAGTGCAATGGGGTAGCCCGTGCCGCGGCCCAAGAAGAGCATGTCGCGCGCACGCATGTGGCGTTTGGCAATGTGCTTGACCTCTTCGGCCTTGGCGAGCACCTCGCGCATTTGGTGAGGAACGCGTGCGAGAGCATCGACGAGGCGGCGTGCTTGCACGGCATCGAGGGTGCCACGCCGACGACCGAGGCCAATCGCGAGCATCAGCAATGCGGCGAGTTGGGTCGTGAAGCACTTGGTCGATGCGACGCCAATTTCAGGACCCGCGTGCGTGTAGAGCGCACCGGCCGAAGCGCGCGGAATCGCGCTATCGATGACGTTTGCGACCGCAAGGATCGTGGCACCCATGGCCTTGGCGGCCTTGACGGCTGCGAGGGTGTCGGCGGTTTCGCCGCTCTGGCTGACGGCAACGACGAGGTCGTTCTCGGTGAACACCGGGTCGCGGTAGCGGACCTCGCTACCGATTTCGACGGTCGAGGGGATGCGTGCGATCTGCTCGATCCAGTAGCGACCGGCCATCGCTGCGTGAGCGCTCGTTCCACACGCGACAAAGTAAACACGGTTGATCTTCTTTGCGAGCGCCTCAGTAATTCCTAGCTCTTCGCTGACCACGTCGCCGGCTTGCACGTCGAGACGGCCGCGCAGGGTGTCCTCGATGGCGCGGGGTTGCTCGTGGATCTCTTTGAGCATGAAGTGCTTGTAGCCGCCCTTCTCAGCTTGGGTCGGCGACCAGTCGATGCGCTTCTTCTCACGCGTCACTTGCGAGCCATCGAGCGTGGTGATGTTCACGCCTTCGCGCGAGAGCACCGCCATGTCGCCATCTAGAAGAAAGATAACGTCGCGGGTGTGGGAGAGCAGCGCGGGAATGTCGCTCGCCGCGAGCATTTCGCCGTCGCCGAAGCCGAGCACGAGGGGCGACTCCCATTTCGCAACGACGATCTCGGTGGGCTTCTTGCTGCTCACGACAGCGATCGCATACGCGCCGGTCACTTGCTTGAGCGCGACACGAACAGCACCGGCAAGCGTGGACTCGCCGCCGCGCTGCGCTTCGTCGATGAGGTGCGCCACGATCTCGGTATCGGTGTCGCTCGAGAACTTGACGCCCTTGCCCTCGAGCGAGCGCCGCAACGCGACGTGGTTCTCGATGATGCCGTTGTGCACGACGGCAACGTCGCCCGCGACGTGGGGGTGCGCGTTGGCTTCGCTCGGGCGGCCATGGGTGGCCCAGCGCGTGTGGCCGATGCCCGTGATGCCCTTGAGCGGCGTCTTTTGCAGCGCAACGTCAAGATTGTTGAGCTTCCCGACCGCACGCACGATCTCAACGCCGCGGCCCGTGTGGACCGCAAGCCCGGCGGAGTCGTACCCGCGGTATTCGAGGCGGCGAAGCCCATCGACCAAAATGGAAGCGCACTCTTTACCGCCGACGTAGGCAACGATGCCGCACATGAGTCCTCCTGCCGAGAATGATGATGAAGGACGAGGGTATCAAAAACGGCAACGGGACTCGTCGATTCTACAGCTCGCTCGCAAAAACCTTTGCCAGGGCCTTATCAAACGTTTTCGCCTTTCGAACGTTGCGGCGCTGGCAGCATGCGAGATGAACGAGATCGCGCGACGAGAGGCGCGGATGCTTCGGGTGGAGATTGCGGGCGAGACGCACGTCCTCGGCATCGAGCGACCACACGGTCTCGATGACGCGCTCGACCAGATCAAACGCGCTATCGAGCGCGCTAACACGATCGGCCGGCAAATAGACGTGCAGAAGTTCCTGTAAAACCTCAGCCGACACGGCAAGGCTCAGGTTCCTCTGTTGTGCGTCAAGGAAGAACTTCTGCGCCGGATCGCGCAGCGGGTGAGGTTTGCCTACGGCGAAAACAATCACGCTTGTGTCCACGAAAATCAAGGTCGCTTCGCCTTGCTCAGCGTCTGCAGGTGCACTTCCCAGTCCGGTTCGCTGCCGGGGCCCTGCTGGTCAGCGCACTTCTTAAAGAACTGGCGAAGACTCCCGGGTTTCGGCGTCGAGCGCTCGATTGCTCCCTTGCCTAGGTCGCGCAGCCATGCGCTCAGCGACTTGGCTTTGCGCCTGGCCTCGTAAGCGAAAGCCTCCCGCTCTTCCTCGCTGAGCACAACTTGGACGCGGGTACTCATATAGTGACGTATACGTATGATTCTTACGTAGTCAATACTCTACGGGCACCACACCCAGGGCGGGCGCTAGGCGCCCCGCTCCTTACACTTACCTCTGGTTACCTTGACGTGCACAGGGCTCGGAGCGTGCCACACAGAGGCGGGGCGCGGCTCTCCCGTTTGCCCTTACTCGTTTACCTCTCTCCTGGAGCTACCTGAACATGCGACCCATAACATTTGCTGCGAGCGCGCATCGCGGCCCCTGGCTCAAGCGCATCGCAGCCGGCCTCAGCTTCCTCTATGTCTTCGGAGGCTGCTATTCCGCGGAGCAAATCAAGCCAGCCGAACTTCCGAAGTTGAACGGTGGTTTCTCCGAGCCCATTGCCCGCACGGGCAACACGACCGTTGTCGCAGTCAGTGTGGCTCGAGTCGAAAGGCCAGACGGGACGCTCACTGAGGTGCGCGGAAGGCCCGACGTGGAGCTCACGCTTAGGTCGGGTGAAACTCTGACGTTCGGCGCGCCAGTCCTTTCGGAAGCGGAGGACGACGCGCTCGTGCTGCGGAGCGAGAATCGCGCGAAGACGAGGGTCCTCTTCAGCAACATCGAAAAAGCTGAAGTAACTCAGTACGATGGGACCAAGACAGTACTTCTGATGACGGGGTTCGCTCTGGCGATTCCCCTCATCACGCTAGGAGTACTCGTGGGCACCGCCAAGCGATAGAAATCGCGCTAACGCCCCCCGCGCCGAAGAGCTTCGCCACGGTTTGCATCGGGATCACGAGGCGCCTCGATTCGGGCAAGTGAACGAAGCCATACGCAGTGCGCGAACGAGGAGGACTCCGCCAATCCTGCCGTCCAGGAAGAGTGCGAACAACGCGTGGAGTAGCGCCCCTACGGCACCACACCCACCACACGCCCCGATTGACGGTAGACGAGCCAGCCGTCTTCGGGGTCAGCTTGCTCATCTTGAACGCCGCGCGCAACCAGGGCGCCCATGAGGGTCGCGCGACGAACGGCCGAGGTCACGAGCCACGAGTCGCAACTGTAACTGTTACAATAACGAATGAGCTCTTGGTCGACCTTGAGGGCATCACTCGCGCGCCCCTGCACTACGAGCGCACGCGCATAAACATCGCGTACCGCCGGCACCTCACGCACGGTCGGAGGCGCAGCTTCGATGGCAGAAATCGCCATGCCTGGGTGTCCCATCGAGAGATACCCACGCGCGAGCTCGAACACCGCCGGTGCGCTTGTGAGGTCGGCTGCCTGCGTCTCGAGATGCTTGAGCCCCGCCTCTGACTGGGCAACCAACGCGCGCTCATGCGTGACCCCGCCGGACATCAGCAGAAACGCCAGTGCGAAGAGTGTGGCGATACTCAGCCGGCGCATTTCATCACCCGAGTATGACCCATGTGTACGTTGGACGCTTGGGTCAGGGAAAAGTTCCGCACGCGGCTACGCAACTGAACGCGTGGCTGGCGCGGCCAGGCGCGAAGCCGCCTCGGCAACCGAGATGGCCGTGGTTTCATGGCCGAGTGAAAAGGTCTCCTCGCCCCTGTAGACGAACCAGCGGTGTGTTGGGGCGAGATCGCTCACCGCGGAGACGAAACCACGACTGAGCGAGGGGCGCGTTGTGTGTTTGATCTCGACTACGTAGCGTCGAGAGTCCGCAAAATCGATCACGAGATCGACCTCCGCGCCCGCCGCGGTGCGAAAGAAAGACAGGCTCGCGCCAGAAGGCAGCGCTGAGGCGATCTGCTCGACGGCCCAACCCTCCCAACTTGCGCCAAGGACCGGATGGCCGAGGAGCGCCTCGTGGTCGGGTAT
>CAMBEV010000208.1 GCA_945865595.1 Nannocystis exedens
GGCAAGCCGTCAGCTCCGAGGCCTGCACCCACCGCTTCAGGTCTGCGCGCGCGCCATCTTCGACGAAACGCTGCACGACGATGCGCAAGCTCTCGCGATGAGATGGTTCCATATGTTTACCAATCTCTCGCGCGGTGTCCGTTGCGGCCTGGGCGAGCCCGGGCCGCTCGACTGGCAGCACAAAATCTGGGTGGACAAGTTTGATCGCCGCGAAAAGCAGTACCTTGAGCTCATTCACTGACCCAAAGAGCACGCGGACATAGTGCTCGGGTCGATAGAGCGTGAGGTGCTTGCCGATGATGAACGTGAGCTCTTGCGGCGAAAAACCGCTGAGCAAGTTCTGGCCCGCAACGCTTGCGGGCAGCGCGTTGATCACCGGTGCAAGCGCCCCCGGAACATCGCTGCGAACGTAAAGCTCAGGCGCCTGTAGGCCGAGCACCTGCGCCGCCCAGCCAAATGCCTTCGCAAATGTAACCGTCGACGTTGCAAGGTCCTGCTTAAACTTCTTGTCCTGCACGTGCAGCTGGCCCTTGCTCCGAAGCTCGCCCATTTTCGCGATGAGCGCCGCAGGCGTCACCATCTCAAAAATCTTGCCCACATAGACGTTCTCATCGGCATGGAACAAATGCGCGCGCCACTGCTCGTTGTCGAGTCGTCCCTTGACGGCAAGGATACCTCGCGGGCGATACTCTTCGAAGAAGCGCCGTTCTTCCTCGGTCGCCTTCTCGAGGAAGGTGAGCGCCGCCGCCATACACCACGAGCGATCGTAGTCGTGGAGCCGCGTGTAAAGCCCGTAGAGGGACCGATAGGGCTCAACGCGCAGAGGGTCACGCTTGAGCACGAGTGAATGCTCTGCGATCGCCGCCTCAGTTTGGTCAGTCGCCTCATAGAGCTCCGCGAGGATCTGCCGATCTTGGGCCTCGTCGGGCTTGCTGCGCGTCGCCATTTTGAAGGCCTCAATCGCGCTCGGAATCTCCTTCAGACGATCGCGGTAAATGATACCGAGGAAGTGCCAAAGGTTGAACTCGAGGTTCGGGTCCGAAATGTTCGCACCTGATAGGCGAAGGAGCATCTTGCGATACGCGCGCTCGAGGCCCTTCCAATCTTTGCGAGCGGTGAGGATTTTGTCGATGCGCTCAAACGCCTCGAGGTGGAGCGGGTTCAGATCGAGTGTGTCGCCAAACAGCTCGATCGCTCGGTCGGGGTCGTTCAACTTGTCGCGATGCAGCTGTGCCATCGTGAAAACGAACCGGGCTTTGCGAACTTTGTCTTTCTCGAGGTCCGCCAAAATATCAAGCGTGTCGATCACTTTCTGCCAGCTCTCCGTGCGCTGGTAGAGCGGCATCAGTCGCGCCAACAACGCGCTATTTGACGGCTGCAAATCGCGCGCTTCCTCGAGCGCTTCGATAGCCTTGGCCGGATTGTTTTCGCGGTCGATACACACGTCGGCGATCTCGAGAAGCAGCTTGAAGCGCGCTGCGCCGTCAAAGACGCTATCGAGAGTCTGCCGCTTGTAGTGGCCCACGTTTTTCCAATCGTTGGCCTCTGAGTAGAGGGCGACGAGCGCATCGAGTGTCGGCCGATGTCCACTCTCCGCAGCGAGTGCCTTTTCAAAATTGTTGATCGCTTGCTTGGGCTGCCCTTGCGCCTGCTTCACGCGGCCCAACTTGAAGTAGACCTCCGCGCGCGCCGAGTCTTCTGAGTCGCCGAGCGAAGTCAGTGCCTTCTGGAAATGCGTCAAGGCACTTGCCCAGTCCTGCATACTGAATGCAGCTTCGGCGAGTCCGAGCACCGCATCGCGATCAGTGACGTCAAGCTGCACCGCCGCTGAGTACGCCTTGAGTGCCCTGTCGAACTTGCCCAGCGAGGATGCCACGCGACCCAAGTTCTTCTGAATCGTCGCCTGCTCTGCCCGATCGCGTTTGCCGGCCTTGCGTGCGAGCAGCTCGAGCAGTGGCTCCGCTCGCTCCCAATTTTCAGCCTCCATAAGCTCATTAACGAGCGGAGCCGCCGCCTCTTCGTTGTCAGCATCTGCCTCGTACGCAGCCTCCCATGCCGCGCGCGCACCCTCGCGATCGCTCAAGTACTCGCTGCGAACGTTACCTAGTTGCGCGAGAAGGCGAGAGCGCTGACGCGGACTCTGCGTAAGCGCCTGTTCGCGATCGATGAACGCCGCGGCACGCTCGTACTCGGCATTGTCGAGCGCTATCGCACAGAGCGCCGCCAGCGACGGAAGGTGATCCGCGTTGACTTCGAGGGCAGCCTCGTAGCGATCTTGCGCACCGAAGCGGTCGCCAACCTTCTCTTCGAGCGACTTGCCGATGCGATAGAGCGCCTCGACCTTTTGCTGCGGATCGCCAGTGAGATCGGCGACGCGGGTCATCCACTCGATCGCCTGTGCCCCCTCACCCACCTTGTCATAGAGACGCGCCAACGCCTCGAACGCCTGCGTATTCGTATCATCGAGGGCGACAATATTGCGGTACGTATCGATCGCGCGATACGGCTCGTTGAGCTCGTCCGCATAGAGATCGGCCATCGCCCGTTGCACGTCGATTTTCGACTGTCTCTCAGTCGCCGCATCAACGTGACGCTCGTAGGTGCGAATGAGGTCGTCCCACCGTCGTTGTTTACGATAGACGCGAGCAAGTGCCGTGAGGGCTGGCTCATTCGTCGCATCGATCTCAAGGACCTGTTCAAGCCGCTGCGACGCAACGTCGGGCTTGAGAAACTGTTTCTCCTGAAGGTCCGCGAGTGCCAGTAAGGAATCGACGCGTTCGCGATCGGTGGTCGCAAGTTCAAGCTCCCGCTCAAGGACTCCGGCCAGTTCGACCCAGCTCTCAAGTTGAGCCGCCACCCGCGCAAACGCACGAAGCCCAGCCCGATGCGACGGTTCAATCGTGAGCGCCTCACGCAGCAATTCGGCGGCCCGCTCAGGTTCGCCTAGTTGCTGCTCGAACAAAGCCGCTAGCCGCAAGCGGGCCTTCGCAGCGTCCGCACCGGCGGAAAGAGCAGGCAATTTGCTGCTCAAAATATCGGCTAGTTCACGATATTGACCACGTTGCGCGTAGATGCGTTCGAGATTTTCGAGTGCTGGCAAGAACTGCGCGTCGATATCGAGCGCCCGCTTGAAGTGCCCCAGAGCCAGCTCGGTCTGGCCAAGATGCCGGTCAAGCAAGTCCCCCAAGTCGGTGAGCAGGGCCGTACGATCTTCATCGAGGGTCGCGACCTCAAGCGCGCGCGTCAACAACTGTGAAGCTTGTTGCCAATTGCTGGAACGACGATTGAACGCGGCAACTTCGCGAAGCGCGCCGACGTGATTCGGATCGATCTGCAGCGCCTGTGCAAAGTAGGGCTGCGCGTACTCGGGGTGATTCAGTTCGTCGCCGTACCAACGCGCCAGATACAGGCACAGACGAATCTTTCGTTCTTTGTCGGCCTCGGCGGCGTGCCACTTGGCAACCTCTTGAATGACCTCACCCCAGCGTCCGGTGGCCTGCGCCATCCGCTCGAGATGTCGTACCGTTTCTGGGTCGAAGAGATCTTCGACAAGCCCGTTGAGCAACGCGTCGAGCGCTTGATTCTTGTCGCCAAGCTGGCCTTCGAAGACTTGCGCGACCTGGCGCAAGAGCGCCGCGCGATCGGCTGGCTCCTGACGGGTCTCGAGGCGCCCGAGGCACAGCTCGACCAAGGTTTCCCAGCGGCCCGCTGCCGTGTGGAGGGACTCAAGAGCCACAAACGCATCGTCAACAGCGGGGTCAAGTGCAAGCATCGCTTCGAAGGCATCGCGTGCAGAGTCAGGCTCGCCAAGGCGCTCGGACCACATCGCCGCCGCGGCACGCAGCTCGGCGAGTTTATCTGCGAGATCGGGAAGCGCCTCCGCGCGTCGCATTTTCACGCCGATTGCGTCGACCCAACGTTCGTCCGCTGCGAATAGCGACTCAAGCGCGTTGAACGCCTCCGCGTCGGGGCCAACCTCGAGCAGTTTCTGCCACGACTCGAGCGCGTCGAACGGCTGAGCGAGAGTGTCCTGGTAGGTATTGGCAAGCTCACGGTAAAGATCCTTGACCTCTTCCTCATCGAGCAAGCCGCTCGCGCGATCAATCATCTGATGGATCGCGAGTACCAATTCTTGAGGGTCACCCTGACGGCGACGAATCGCGGCAATCGATCGAAGGGCAGCGAGATTCGCAGGATCGATCTCGAGCACGCGCAGCCAGGTTTCGACCGCGAGCACATCATCAGACAAACGATCGCTGACGACACGCGCGCGCCGACTGAGACCGTTCACGCGCTCTTCGTCGGTAGTTGAAATGTCGACCTGACGCTCAAGGACATCGACTAACTCGTGCCAAGCACTCTGTCGCTCGTAGAGCGACACCAACGCTGTGAGCGCCTCCGCGTCTTCTCCGCGGAGATCGAGCACACGACGCCAGAGCGCAATCGCCCGTTCCGGTTGCGACAGCTGGTTCGTCGCGAGGTTCGCCAACTTGGCGCACACTTCCGCAGATGCCGCGTCACCGCCTGCACACTCGAGCTCGCGTTCGTAGACCATGTTCAGGTCCGTCCACGCGCTCTCGGCCTCGTAGATGCGTGCAAGTGCGGTGATCGCTCCTTCGTGCGATCGGTCGAGTCCGTCAAAGAGCTTGCGATAGATGCGCGTCGCGTTGGCAATGTCGCTTAGGCGAAGCTCGTAAACCTCACCAAGGCGACCATGCAATAGGGCGAGTTCGCGCTCGTCCGGTGTCGCCGCGATGCGCATTTCAAGGATGCCCGCCAGTTCGGCCGACGACTCGAGGGACGTATAGATGCGGTCGAGACTGACGAGCGATTCCTGGTCGCACGCGTCAAGCTGCAGCACGAATTTGTAGGACTCCTCGGCCTTCGAAATGTCACCGAGGCTGTCTTCAAAAGTCTGAGCCAACCGGCGCCCGACAAGTTTCTGAACTTCTTGATCGGTCGACGCGCCAACAATGTCGGCATACGTGTGGGCGAGCAGCTCCCAGCCACTGTCGACCGCGACCGCGAGGCGCGACGCCTCATCAACCAATTTCTCCTCCAGAGGGAACTCAACAAGAGCCCGCCGGAATACGCCAAACGCGCCCGAAAGATCGCCGATGCGCTCTTCATAAACCTCCGCAATGCGAACATAGAGCGTCAGGCGCGCTGCGGCATCGCCCTCCGCACCGAGCTGGGCCTCGTGAACCGTAACGACTTTGTCCCACTCGCCATTCTGTCGGTAAATTGGCTCCAGAATATCGCTGAGCTCAACCGGCTTTTGCCCTGAAGCGAACAGGGCTTCAGTCGCTGCAAGCGTCTGTTCATGATCAGGCGCTGCGCCAAGAATGTCGCGATACGTCGCAATCGCCGCATCAAGGTCGTTCAAGCGATGCTGCAACACCTGGCCCAAGCGAAACTTCAGCTCGAGAATCTCGTCGGGTGAATCGGCGACGTCGGTCTCCTTCTGAAGGACGGGAACCAGGTCGGTCCACCGCTCAGTCTGGAGGTACAACCGATCGAGCGAGCGAATGGCGCTCGGATGCTCGGGGTCAACTTCGGTGACGCGACGATAGCGGATGATCGCGCCGTGCACGTCGTCGAGTTGCACCTCGAAGATTTGAGCCGAACGAAGCGCCAGATCGACGAAACGCTCTGGCTCTCCTGCGAGTCGCTCAACCTCCCCGTCGTAAAGCGCAGCGACCTGCAACCATGCGTTGGTCTGAAGCGCGAGGCGCTCCAAGTTGCTCAGGCTGTTTTCATTCGCGCTGTCGAGCACGAGTGCACGTGCATACAAGTCGAACGCCGCTTGCGAGTCCCCAAGAGACTCTTCCGCGATGCGGCCCATGCGATGGAGCAAATCGACCTGCTGGTAAGTCTCAGTAGACAAGCTCACCTGTGCCTCGAGCACAGACACAAGCTTCGACCATTCGCCTGTCGCCTCGTAGTGAGCCTCAAGCACCGTTGCGGCCGCAAGCGCTTCGCCACCCTCGGACTTGAGCCGTTCGAGCGACACCAAGGTCAGAGCATGCGAGGGCTCCGCCTGCAAAATATCACGATAAATTTCGATCGCCCGCGCCGGCCCGGCCAAATGTAACTCGTAAAGTTGCGCAATGCGGTACTGGCATTGCAATAACTCCTCGGACGATTGCGCGAGCTCTGACTCCCGCCCCAAGATGGCGAGCAGCTCCTGATGATTGCCCGCCTGCTCAAATAGGGCATCGAGCTTCGCAAGCGAGCGGCGATCATCGGCGTCTAATTCGAGCACGCGCTGATACGCCTCGATCGCCTTGGGCTGGTCGCGCAAGTTCAGCTCGTGAATGTCGGCAATGTCGTAGAGGAGCGCGCGCTTGCCCTCGACGTTGACGGTGAGTTCGACCTTCTTTTCGTACGCATCGAGAAGAGCGTCGAACTGACCGAGTGCACGCAAATTGCGAATGAGCGCATCCAGCGCGCGGACGTCTTCCGGGTCGCCGTGAAGGACCTTACGGTACACGGCGACTGCTTCGTCAAGGCGGCTGAGCACTTCTTCTTCGATCGCGGCAGCCTGGAAGAGCGCTTCCTTTTGCTCGACGGGAGAACCAGCAAGGTCAGCACGCAACTGCAGAATCTTCGACAGGCTCTCGAAACCATCGGTGGCCCGGTAGAGCCGCTCGAGTGCGTCAACAGCGCCCATGTGT
>CAMBEV010000209.1 GCA_945865595.1 Nannocystis exedens
CCCGCTGACCACTTCTTCCTCGGCTTGGGCCCCGACTTTACAACCGGATTCAAAGACGGCGCGAACAACCTCGGCTTCAACTTTGTGATCGGCGGCTATTTCTAAACAGGAAATGCCTGCCTAAACTCGGCAAGTGTCTTGACTTCGTCGTACCTCGCGATGAAATCGGTCGCGTCGTTGAATGCCTTCGGGTCGACGACAACGGGGTACTTGATGTGCTCTACCGCACCCACTGGAAGCGCGGGCAGGCCAAATCGGCCGACCATCGCCTCGAAGGCGAAGTCAGGAAGCATCGCGCGCTTGCGGCCGGTTTGTTTAATGATGACCGAGAGGGGCAGGGCAGGAGGTCCCGCGACGTTGAAGACGCCGCGGGGTCTCGCTTTGAGCGTCGCGCCGATCGCGTGCGCCACATCGTTCTCGTGCATGAACTGAAACAACGGATCGAACCCGAAGACTGTCGGCACATGACGCCCGCGCAAGTAGCCGGCGAGCGTACCGTGGCCGCGGGGTCCCAGCGTGTAGCAAACCCGTAACACCGTCGTGCACAATTCGGGATAGCGCCAAAGTTCGGACCCCGCGTAGAGGTCGGCTGCGACCAAGTCGGCAAGCTCGGGAAATGCCGAGATGCCCATCGGCGGCTCGTCTTCCCGATGAAAGAGCGGAAGGTCGGAGCTTGCGCCGTAGAAGGTGTGCCTCCCAACGAAGACCACGTGTTTCACCCCATGCGCCCGCGCGTATTCAAAGACCGCCCGCGTACCGCCTAGGTTAATGCGATCGCGCTCATCGGGGCTTGCAACGAAGGCGGTAACGGTTGCCATGTGAATCACCGCTTCTGGACGAAAGTGGCGAAACACGTCTTCAGCTGCTCGCTTTCGCAAATCGACGCGGTGAAGCGCCACGGTCTTCGGCGCATCGTGCCAAGGACGCACGTCCAAGCCGCTCACTTCGTGCCCTGCTGCGTCGAGTGTCAGCGCAACCTCGCGACCAAGAGCGCCCGAGATGCCGGTGATGAGCACCTTCATGTGAGCACCTCACGTCCTAAATGGATCAGCGCGCGGATCTTTTCTTTCACGCCTTCGACCATGACCTGTACGTGTGCGTCGTCTTCGTTGCCGGTGCCTTCGAAGTGCATCGGGGGGCCGTAGAAGAGCCCCACTTTTACGGGGAGCGGTATCGGAAAAAGATAAGGCGTCACCGGAAGGTAGGGCACGCCGAATCGCTTTCCCAAGCCATAGAGATTCGCGATGGTTGGGATAGCCTCGCCGCCGCCGACGAACGCAAACGGAACAATCGGAGTTCGCATTTTCATCGCCAGGCGCATGAACCCCGTGCCGAACTCGACTAAACTGTCACGCTGCTTGTACAGTTTCGCCGTTCCGCGCGCGCCCTCCGGGAAGACGAGCAGCGCGCGTTCCGCAGCGAGCAGCCGCTCTGCGTGTTCCGGCAAGCCTGTCAGCTGGCCGGTTCGGCATGCCCACGACGACATCACGGGTGTCTTGTGGATGAACTTCTCGGCCATCCCCTGCGCCAGTCGCGGAGGCTCTCGATCGAAGAAAAGCGACGCGAGGACCATCGCCCCATCGAGCGCGACCCCCCCGGAATGATTCCCGATGAGCATGACGCGACCTCGGCTGGGAACGTGGTGGATACCCTCGCGCACGACGGTCAGGTAGTGGCGGTAAAAGAGGCCGAGCGTCGTAAAAAATTGCGCAAGATGGCGTTTTGAAACACCAAACGGGTCCACACCATAGGGACCAAAGGGCAGCTCAAGGCGCTCAACGCGCTCTCGGGCCTCCTGGGAAAGGGATCGAAACACAGACCCATTGTGGCCGAAGGTGTGCGTGAACACTCCCCGAATCGTCCCTGTTCCGCTATCCTGTTCCGCGCCCTATGTTTTTTCGAGAAAGCGACAAGCAAGCTGCAGCAAAAAAGAGCTCGATTCCACTCTTGCCGCTGCGTGACATCATTGTTTTCCCTCACATGGTGAGCCAGCTGTTTGTCGGTCGCGAGCGATCGATCAACGCGCTCGACGCCGCCATGGTGCGCGAGAAAGAGATATTTTTGGCCGCGCAAAAAAGCGCACGGACGAACGAGCCGACGGCCGAAGACATCTATACGGTGGGCACCATTGGTCTCGTGACGCAACTTTTGCGACTCCCCGACGGAACCGTCAAGGTTCTTGTCGAAGGTCGTCGAAGGGCGCAGATCAAGCGCTACGTTCAGACCGACGAGTTCTTTGTCGTCGAGGCTGACGACATCGTCGAAGAAGAGGTTTCTGGCGTTGAAGTCGAAGCGTTGATGCGCAGCGTGCTCAGCACGTTCGAAATGTACGTGAAGCTGAACAAGAAGGTTCAGCCCGAAGTCCTGATGAGCGTGCAGAGTATCGACAAGGCAGGTCACCTTGCCGACGCGATCGTCGCCAACTTGCCTACGGTCAAGTTAGCTGACCGTCAGCAGCTGCTCGAGACACCCGAAGTAGCCAAGCGCCTCGAGCGCCTGCATGAGCTGATGCAGGCCGAGATCGAGATTTTGCAGGTGGAAAAGAAGATTCGTTCTCGCGTCAAGAAGCAGATGGAGAAGACGCAGAAGGAATATTATTTGAACGAGCAGATGCAGGCCATCCAGAAGGAGCTGGGCGGTGGCGAGCGAGATGAACTCCGCTCCGAACTGCAAGAAATCGAAGACGCGCTCAAGAACAAGAAGCTCAGCGTCGAAGCGCAAACCAAGATCAAGAAAGAGCTGAAGAAGCTCAAGATGATGCACCCGACGAGCGCCGAAGCGACCGTTGTGCGCAATTACATCGACTGGATCGTTAGCCTGCCGTGGGACGAGAAGAGCGAAGAGCAGTACGACCTCAAGCTCGCCAATTCGATCCTCGATGAAGATCACTACGGGTTACGAAAAATCAAGGAGCGCATCCTTGAGTACTTGGCGGTGCAAGCGCTCACCAAGAAGCTGCGTGGTCCCGTGCTCTGTTTTGTCGGGCCTCCAGGTGTCGGCAAAACGAGTCTCGCAAAGAGCGTCGCACGCGCAACGGGTCGCAAATTTGCACGCCTCGCGCTTGGCGGCGTTCGCGACGAGGCTGAAATTCGTGGGCATCGCCGCACGTATATCGGTGCGATGCCGGGCAAGCTGATCCAATCGCTGAAGAAGGTCGGAAGCAACAACCCGGTCTTCTTGCTCGATGAGGTCGACAAAATGTCGAGCGATTTCCGCGGCGATCCGGCGGCCGCGCTTCTCGAGGTCTTGGACCCCGAGCAAAATCACTCATTCAACGATCACTATCTCGACCTCGACTACGACTTGAGCGACGTGATGTTCATCACGACCGCCAACACGCTCTCTGACATTCCCGTGCCTCTCCAAGACCGCATGGAGATTATTCACCTGAGTGGCTACACCGAGTTCGAGAAGCTCAATATCGCGATCAAATACCTCGTCCCGCGCAACATCAAAGAGTGCGGTCTCGAGGACGCCAACGTGACGATCACCGATGGCGCGATCCGAACGGTGATTCATCACTACACGCGAGAGGCTGGCGTGCGTTCACTCGATCGCGAGATCTCGGGCATCACGCGCAAGATCGCGCGCCTGGTGGTCGAACGCACAGCAGAGCAAGCGGGCGAGCCGATCGAAGTGCAAGCGAAAGAGGTCCCCAAGTACTTGGGCGTTCCGAAATTCCATGTCGATCGCAAGCTCGAGCATGATGAAGTGGGCGTCACCATGGGCCTTTCGGTCATTGGTAACATCGGCGGTGACATTTTGTTCTGCGAGGTTTCGACCTTGCCGGGCAAGGGCGCCATCGTTGTGACCGGCATGCTCGAGAAGATGATGGAAGAGAGCGCCAAAGCGGCGGTGAGCTACGTGCGTTCACGCGCGCGCGTTCTCGGTCTCGACCCGCAGTTTTACGAAAAAATCGACATCCATGTGCACGTCCCCGACGGCGTCCGCAAAGACGGCAACAGCGCAGGTGTCACCATCGCGACAACGGTGGCGAGTGCGCTCACCGGCATTCCTGTGCGCCGCGATCTTGCGATGACGGGGGAGGTCACGCTCCGCGGCCGCGTGCAAGAGATCGGTGGCCTCAAAGAGAAGCTCCTCGCCGCGCACCGAGCAGGCGTGAGCACCGTGCTTGTGCCGCGGGTGAATCGGCGCGACTTGCGTGAGGTGCCGCGCCGCGTGCTCAAGGCGATGCGCATCGTGCTAGTCGAGCACATGGACGAAGTGCTGCGTGAGGCGCTATGCTTTCCAGACCCGGATGCCGTGTTCGGTGCACCGCGTGAGCGCTGGGAGTACCGGGATGGCGAGCTCGTCGTGATTCCGGCTGCGAACACCGACGTCGCAAACGGAGACATCGCTGAAGCCGATACGGCAGGCGAAGCAATGCGTGCAGGTGGGACACAATTCGTTTGACAGGCAGACGCGGAATTCGTATCTGTTCGGTCCCGCGTTGACGTTTGTTTTGGCCGGCCGATTCGGCCTTCCGAAACGGGCGCCGGGCGGGTAGCTCAGTTGGTAGAGCGCTGGCTTTACACGCCGGATGTCGCAGGTTCAAGCCCTGTCCCGCCCACAAAAATGGGTGTTTCAGAGTGAGTCACTGCAACGGCCAAAAGATTGATGAACTGATGTGACAGTGTAGTTCATCAAGTTGACGATGTAGTTCTTTTTGAGTTGAAAATTGGGGCGGTAGTTAAGTTGGTTATAACGCCGGCCTGTCACGCCGGAGGCCGCGGGTTCGAGTCCCGTCCGCCCCGCTGTCTGGTTCGAGGGGCTCCGCGCCCCTCGAGCACCCTCCGGACGGGAGGGAAGCGGGTGACGCGTTGGCTCCGCGCCCCTCGAGGTCGGTGTCACGCAGCGACTTGTGGTCGTACCGCTTGTGCCTTCGGAAGTTGCGAATCGACGGCGGGCAAATCGAGCGAAAGCCGCGCGCGGACATCGGTCAATGGAGTTGACCAAAGATCGCTCCAACGGACACCGAAGAGGGACGAGGCGCGCTTGCCGAGGAGCCAACCCCGTGTGATGGCGGTCATGCGGGCGTCGCGGTCGTCGAAGTTGACGAAGAGCGTGTTGGCAAACCCACTGAGCAATATCATGGCGGCAAGTCGCGCGGGAAACTGCGCGAGGTAGAAGGCCTGAAGTCCGAGCTCTCCGGCAACGTCGGTGGGAAAGCCTGTAACCACGTGCCAGACGTCGTGGGAATCGTAGAGGTACGCGATCGCATAGTTGAACTCGTCGGGAGCCTCGAGTTTTGGGATGGCGGCGGGGTCGAGCCCAAGGCGGTCCATGTGCGCGGCGAATTCGTAGCCGAGGGTGCCCACGGCAAGCTGGCGCAGTTGCACGAGGTCAACGTCCAGCCGCGGTCGATCGCGAAACGCGGCCGCGCCTGTGGGGTCTTGCTTGAGTGCGTCGACGATGAGCCGGGCCATCGCGCTGCCCTCCATGACCTTGCTTGCGGCATCGAAGAGCTTGAAGACATCGTCCAGCCTGTTGGGGTCTTTTGCGATACGGAGGCCGCTGCGAAGTGCGCGTGCGGCGTGGAGTGGATTCGTGAGTAAGCGTCCCAGTGGTTGCATGGGTTAAGGATGCGAGCTATCACTCACATTAGCAACTCGCATTCAGAAAGGCCTCGATGTCGGCGCGACCACGCACAACCACCAGGAAAAAGCCGACCCAAGCGCGTTCGCAGCAAACCGTCGACGCGCTCCTCGGAGCGACTGCTCGCGTTTTGAAGAAGGACGGCTACGACCGGATGAGCACCAACAAGGTGGCGCTTGCAGCCGGGGTCAGCATCGGGTCGCTGTACCAGTACTTCCCGAGCAAGGAAGCATTGGTGGCCACGCTGATGGAGCGACACGTCGACGAGATGGACGCGCTCTTCGCGCAGGAGGCGGTGCGCGTAGCCGACATGCCGTTGGCGCAAGCGGTGCGCGCGATCGTCTTGCGCACGATTGAAGCGCACCAAATCGATCCGGTCCTTCACAGAGTCTTCGAGCAGGTGCCCCGCATCGGGCGCCTGCAGAAGTTCGACGAGGTGCAAGAACGCGCGCGGGTCTTGGTGTTTCTCTACCTCAGCGCGAGTAAAGAGAAGCTTCGTCCGAAGAGCCTCGAGGTGGCGGCTGACCTGGTTGCGTCGACCATCGAAATGGTGAGTCACGGCGCAGTACTTCGGCACCCGGAGCGCCTTCGCGATGGAGTGTTGGTCGACGAAACGGTGGATCTGATTTTGCGCTACCTGAAAGCTTAGTCGGCCTCCTGAAGTTCGATAGACTCACAAGCCATGGGCCTTCGAGACCGAGTGGCGACCCTTGTCGGTCGCGTGCAGCCGTTCGACTTGCTTCTGCGTGCGCAGCACACCATCGGCTCGCCGTGGCTTCTCGCGATCACGTACCACAGCGCGGCGAGCCCTGAGCGCTCAGAGCGCTTTGACCCCGGCGTGGTCGACACGACAGCCCAGGAATTCGAGCGCCAGGTGGCCCTTTTCGCCAAGCACTTTGACCCCATCGGCGTGAGCGAGCTCGCGGCCCACATCGAGCACGGCGCGAAGCTGCCCAAGGCACCACTGCTCATTACGTTCGATGACGGATACCTCGACAACTACGAAGTCGTGCTCCCGATTCTCCAGAAGTACAAGGTGAAGGGCACCTTCTTTATCGCGACGGACTACATCGACTC
>CAMBEV010000210.1 GCA_945865595.1 Nannocystis exedens
TGCGCGGCTTCTTCAAGAAGTGGTACCTGCCCAACAACGCGACGCTGAGCCTGGCGGGCGACTTCGAAACCGCGAAGGTAAAGCCGCTTGTCGAAAAGTACTTTGGCGACATCGCCAAGGGCGACCTTCCGGCTCGCCGCGCTATCCCAGAGGTGACGCTCGACCACGAGGTTCGCCTGCAGCTCGAGGCTGGCGTCGAGTTGGGCCGCGTGTCGATGACATGGCCGAGCCCTAAGATGTACGCGCCCGGCGATGCCGAACTTGACCTGGTGTCGCACGTGCTCTCAGGAGGCAAGACGAGCCGCCTGTACAAGGCGTTGGTTTACGACGCCCGTGTGGCAACCGACGTGAGTGCGCATCAGTCGTCTGCGCAGCTGGGCTCATGCTTTGAAATCGGGCTCACGCTTGCGCCGGGCAAGACTGCCGATGAGGCCGTCAAGATTGTTGATCGCGAATTGGCGCGGCTCGCAGGTGCTGCACCGACGCCAGCCGAGCTGTCGCGCGCGAAGGTGGTCACGCGCAGCGCGCTGTTGTTCAGCCTCGAAAAGCAGTCGACGCGTGCCGATATGTTGAACCACTACAACCAGGTGGCAGGCCGTCCGGGTTACTTCAAAGAGGACCTTGCACGGTACGAGCGGGTGAGCGCCAACGACGTCAAGGCCGCAGCGAAAACATGGCTACCGCTTGATAAGCGCGTTCTCGCCATCGTTGTTCCCACACCTGGCGCTCCGGTCGCCGGTCGCCTCGTCGCAGGAGGTGCAAAGTGAAACACTTGATGACCGTGGGGCTTCTCGTTGCCGTCGCGGCGTGTGGTGGGCGCGCTCCCGCCGTCGGTCCCATTGCGCCGCCTACAACGGCCTTACCCGAAGGTCCGACGCCTACAGCCTCCGCGCAGGCCGTCAACGCGCCTGACGACTTTCGGAGGAAGGCACCCAAGCCCGGCGATGCGTTGCAGATTGACCTGCCCGAGCCCGAAGTGTTCACGCTGAAGAACGGCACGAAGGTTTACCTCATCGAGCGGCACGACCTTCCCATCGTGAGTGTGCGGCTCGTGTCGAGGCACGACGGCGTCAAGTGGGATTGCCCGAAAGTCGAGTACGATCCCCAGAGAAAGGTCCAGCGTGCGTCGATCTGCGTTGAGAGGCTGACCCCGGGCGCGCGGAGCTTCGCCGCGGCGATGCTCGAGCAGGGCACCAAGACGTACAACGCGCTTCAGCTGAGCGACGCGTTCGAGTCGATTGGCGCCCAACATGGGGCGTGGGCCGATTGGGACAGCATGGGCGCGTTCATCAAGGTGACGCGCGACCAGTTAGACAAGGGGCTTGACCTTCTTGCCGAGGTCGCCTTGCACCCCACATTTCCGAAGGCGGAGTTCGACCGCTTGCGCACAAGGCGCCTGGCAGGCGTGCGCGCCGAAAAAGACAGCCTCCCCGCGATGGGGTCGAACGCTGTCGCTCACTCGGTGTTTCGCAACAATTACCGGCATTCGTACGGGCATTCGCTCGGCGGCTCGCCGGCCGAGGTCGAGGCTCTCGGCATCAACGACCTTCGGGACGCTTATCGGGCGGCAATCGTCCAGGGCGAGGTTGCCTTTCTGGTCGCAGGCGACATCCGGCGCCAAGAGCTGCATCCGATGCTCGAGCAGCGATTCTCCAAGCTCCCGCGGCGCGAGCCTGTCGGCGGCCCCGACGTGCTCGGTGGGCTGAGTCTGCGGCTTCGCACACCCGCGGTGTCCAAGGCTGTCATCGTCGACAAGTCCGGCGCCACGCAGTCGTACGTGGCGTTTGCGCTCCTGGGCCCCTCCGCGCACACCCACGATCGCGATGTGCTCGCGCTCATGAACGTGATTCTCGGCGGAAGCTTTTCAAGCCGCGTGAACATGAACCTGCGCGAAAAACATGCCTACACGTACGGCGCGAGGTCTCGCTTCGCGATGCGACAGAGGTCAGGACTCTTTACCATCGGCGGCAACTTCTTCGCCGACAAGACCGGTGCCGCAATCCAAGAAATCCTCACCGAGTTCGACAAGATTCAGGAGGAGCCCGTCACCGAAGAAGAGCTCCGAGACGCGCGTGAGTCGATCCTTCTCGCGCTCCCCGGCCGCATGGAGAGCGTGATGGAACTCGGCAGCATGGCGGCCGATTTGTTCATCTATGGGTACAAAGCGGACGAGCTCCGTACGCTCCCCGAGCGACTGGCCAAGGTGACCATCGCTGACGTCCAGCGCGTCGCGAAGGCCCACTTGGCCAAGGAGGACCTTTACATTGTCGTCGTCGGCGACAAGGCCAAGGTGCTGCCTCAGCTCGAACCGGTTGAGCACCATGGCAATCGCTTGCATGTCACCGAGCTCGACCCCTGGGGCGAGCCCCTCAAGGGAACCGTCAAGTGACGGAACTACACGAGCTTTCCGCAACCGAGCTGTCGTCAGCCCTCACGCGGGGCGAAACGTCATCGGCCGAAGTCGTGAGCGCCCTGCTCAGCAGAATCGATGCGCACAACGGTCGCATCAAGGCGCTCTGCCAAGTGTTTCACGAGCCAGCTCGCGCACGCGCGAAGGTTCTTGACGAAGAGCGCAGGGCAGGGACGGTCCGCAGCGCCCTACACGGTATTCCGATCAGCGTGAAAGAGTGCTTCGACATCGCAGGTGAGGCGACGACGCTCGGCCTCGAAAGCTGGCGCGGCAAGCGGGTAAAAAATAGCGCAGCGATGGTTACATTAATTGAGGAAGCCGGCGCGATTGTGATCGGTCGCGGTAACCTTTCGCAGACCATGCTCTTTCCCGAGGCGCGCAATCCTGTGTACGGGCAGACGGTCAATCCGTGGAGCGCGGAGCATTCACCCGGAGGGTCATCAGGTGGCGATGCTGCGGCGGTCGCAGCGGGCTTCGTCCCGCTCGCGGTGGGCACCGATATCGGAGGCTCGCTGCGTGTTCCGGCCCATTTTTGCGGCATTTCAGGATTCAAGCCCACGCTTGACCGGTTGCCTGCGCGCGGGCAACGCACGGCGTTGGCAGGGCAAGAAGTTATTCGCAGTCAGTCGGGACCGCTTGCGCGATCCGTCAATGACCTTGACCTGTTCTTTGGCGCTCTCTCGGCCGAGCGAGCGACCGAACTCGACGGTCGAACGCCGCCGTTGCCCTGGATCGCCCATCGCGCGGTGAAGATCGAAGGGCGCCGCGTGGGCATGTTCGTCTACGACGGTGTATTCAAGGCATCCGATGGGGTGGCGCGTGCAGTCGGACGCGCCGCTGATGCGCTTCGGGGGTGCGGCGTAACCGTCGTGCCATTCGAGCCGCCGGAGGTGCAAAAGGTGATGGATGCGTATATGTCCGCGATCAGCGCGGACGGCGGCCTCACGCTCCTCGCCGCGGTCGGCGACGAGGCAATCGACCCTGTGCTTCAACCGCTCATTCGGTTGGTCAAGTTGCCTTCCTTAGCGCGACGGGCCCTGCGTCGAGGGCTGTATGCAGCGGGCGAAGTTCGCACCGCTCGCGTGGTCGCGTCGCTTGGGGAAAAAACCGTCGCGCGCTATTGGGCGCTCACGGACGAAATACGACAGTATCGGTTTCGTTTACTCGATGCCATGGCAGCCGCCGAGCTCGACGCGCTGCTGTGCCCCGTGTTTCCAACGCCAGCGTTTGGTCATGAGGGCGCGAAGGGGTTCACTTCCGCCCTGAGCTACTCGATGCTTTTCAACGCGACGCAACTTCCCGCGGGTGCTGTGCCCGTGACGCGCGTTCGTGCGAGCGAGACGAGGCGCAAGGCCCCCGCTGATCGCCTGGACAAGCACGCCGTAGAGATCGATGCCAAGAGTGTCTCGCTGCCGGTGGGCGTACAGGTCGCAGGCAAGCCGTGGCAAGAGCCGCTTGTGCTGGCGCTGATGGCGGCGATCGAAGCGAGTTGCAGCACGGACCACGAATTTCCGCGCACGCCCGTCCCATTGTAAGCCAAGTGGACCGTGTTACTCTCGCGCTTGTCATGCAGATGCGCGAACAGCGGCGAGACCCTCGCTTCTCCTGCAAAATTCCCGTCGAGCTCTTTCGATGCCGCGTCGCGGCGCCCTCCGGGGTGCTCCTCTACATGCGTCCGGCGGGCGAGGTCATTGAAACCGTCACCCACTTGCTAACGGATGACGTTTCCCTCTCGGGCATGTTTCTCCGCACCGATGCGCCGCCTCTGTTGCGTCAGGTCGTCCGGGTGGCGCTTAGAATTCCGTCCGTCAACGTGGCCATGAACGCGATGGCCCAGGTCGCGCACGTTGTGCAACATGGCGACCCGTACGGACGCGTTCCCGGCGCTGGCATCCTCTTTTTCCCGCTCGACGGCGCGACGCTCAAGGCCTGGTCTGCGTTCGTTGGGACGCTTTCCGAACGTCGCCAGGACACCATTCCTGCGCCGCCCATGCTCCCAGAGAGCGCCTCCGTCGTTGAGCCCATTCGACGGCGCGCAGAACGCCATCCGACGTCCCTTGTTGTCCACGTGAACGCGAAGGGCCAGCCGCACCTCTTACGGCTTCACGACATCTCGAGAAACGGCGTGTTCATTACGACCGACATTGAGTTTCCGATTGGCACGCAGCTCCTTGTTCGCTTCCTTGACGCTGACGAGAGCGAGGAGTTCGCGATCGATGCGGTCGTACGCCGTCATTCCGCCGGCGCGGTTTGCGGAGTGGGCGTCGAGTTTGTCGCACTTGACGGAAAGGTTCGGGAGAGATTCTTCCGCTTTCTTGCAAACGCGTACCGTGACGTCGATCTTGCCGCGCGCGTGTTGGCTGCCAGCGAATAGGCGTTCGCGTGTTACCCTCGGTCCCGCATGTCGGTTCGACCCCTACCGCAGCGTCTCTTTGAGCTGGGGCGCGCGCTTGATGCGCAGTTCCTCGGCAAAGAGGAGACGATTCGCCTGCTTCTGATCGCTGTCCTCGCGGGAGAACACGCGGTTCTCATTGGGCCTCCGGGCACAGCGAAGAGCGCGCTCCTTCGTGCGTTCGCGCAGGCGATGCAGGCGCGGTACTTCGAGTACTTGCTCACGCGCTTCACTGAGCCGAACGAAATCTTCGGTCCCGTCGACATCGCTGAGTTTCGGCAAGGGCGGTATGTGCGGCGGACCGAGAGCATGCTCCCTGAGGCCGAGATTGTCTTTCTGGACGAGGTGTTCAAGAGCAACTCCGCGATTTTGAACTCGCTGCTCACCTTGCTCAACGAACGTCGCTATACGAGTGGCGGCAAGGTCTTCAAGTGCCCGCTCATCAGTGCTTTTGGTGCGTCGAACGAAGTGCCCAGCGACGAGGGCCTCACCGCTGTATTCGATCGATTCTTGTTACGAATACGGAGCGAGAACCTCGACGCCTACCATTTTCAAGAGTTGCTCACGCGTGGCTTCGCCCACGAGGCTCGCGTGATGGCAGACGCGCCTCTGCCGGCTGCGTTTGCTAGTGCCGACGAAATCGTTGCCGCTCGTAAGGGGATCGCGCAACACACCAAGTTCACTGACGCGTTCTACACCGAGTACAAGAGCCTCATCTTTCAGATCCGCGCCGAGGGTGTGAGCGTTTCTGACCGACGTGTCGTCAAGATGCTGAAGCTCTTCGCGGCGAGCGCATTCCTCGACGGACGCGCTGAGCCCGACGCGAGTGATTTGTTCATCTTGAAGCACATTTGGAACAACCAAGACCAGGCAAGCATTCTCGAGTCGCTGGTGAACCCTGTGCTTGAGGCCTACTACCGCGAGCGACCCGACCGAAAACGGGTGGGCTCGGCCGGCGTCGGCATCGAGGGGCTGGCGGCTGAGATCGATCGCGTGCGCCATCTCCTCACGGGCGGTGCTGCGCTGAGTGACGTTCAGTTGTTCACCCAGCTCAAGGTGCTGCGCGAGATCAAGGCATCGCTCGCGGTCTCGCCTGATCCACGGGCAGGTGAACTGGTTAAACGTATTGACCAATTGCTTGAGGCAGCTTTTCGTGGCGGCCGCTTCGCACAACTGTGATGCGCCGCATCTGCGCCCTAGATACGTCGAGCGCTGTGGGCACCTTTGCGCTCGCGGAAGTGTCCGATGCTGGCGTGCGCGTGCTCCTCGAGCGTGAGCAGCGCGTGTCGAACGCCCACGGCGAGTCGCTCTTGCCGCTACTCGACGCCGCGTGCCGCGAGCTCGGGTGGGCACCGAAGACGATTGAGCGGTGGATCGTGGGTATTGGGCCAGGCTCGTTTACGGGGGCTCGCATCGCCACGTCACTGGTGAAGGGCATCGTGCTGGCGACCGAGGCGGAGGTTACTGCCGTGAGCTCGTTTGAAGTGCTGGCGTTTGGCCTTCCCGTTGCGATTGCGTTCGTCGACGCGATGAAAGGCGATCGCTACGTGCAGGCGTGGCGCGACGGTCAACCGAGTGAACCAGTGTATGTTCCCGCAAATGCGCTGGAGGCGTGGATGCGTGGGGCGATCGATGCCGCAGGGCCGAGCGTCACGCTTATCGGCGACGTGCCGGTCGTTGCCGGGCTTGGCGTAGAGGTGGTTGAACGTACGCCGGTGCGCGCGAGCGAAATGATCGGCATCGGGTTACGAAAGGCGGCCGCGGCCGCGACTGACCTCGAGCCGCTCTACGTCCGCAGCGCGGATCTCCATGTGAAGGTCTCGGAGGCCAAGTAGATCCCTCGT
>CAMBEV010000211.1 GCA_945865595.1 Nannocystis exedens
TGGCTCTCGCGCTGTGCATCCGCCGAACACGCCGTTCGTGCACGTCTCGATGCCCCCGCACACGCCCGCGGTCGCGCAGGCACGCGTCACGCCTTCGTCCACCTTGCCGTTGCAGTCGTCGTCAACCCCGTTGCACGTCTCGGCCATCGGCGTCCCCGGCGTGCACGTTTGCGCGACGCCATCGGCGCAACGCTCCACCGTGCGCTCGCACCCGCCGCTGCCGCACGTCGTCCTCCCGAGGCCTTCGTCGGTCTCGCCGTCGCAGTCGTTGTCGACCCCGTCGCAAACCTCGGCCGTGGGCATGCACCCAGCCACCGACCCGTCGGCCACAGCCGCGCTCACCGACTCGGCGCTGCACGCGAGCAGCACCGTGCCGGCCGTCGCAACCGCCGCAAACAGTGCGCCGCGGACGGCCTTGCCTCCGCGGTTGCGGGCCTTGTTCTCGGTACCGAGGGGCTGAAATGGCATCGGGTGACGCTACAGGCACCCGCGCAGACCCCGCAACAAGTCCGCACCGATCCCTATTCGCAACTTTGACCGATCACATAACCCACGAAGAAGGGTCCCATCTTTTCGATGAACTCACTCGTCTGCCGCGTCTTGCGCATCGCTTGCACAAGGTGCGAGAGCGGGTGCAAGTCGTGGCCCATGAGGCCGATCACGAACTCGTTGTCTCCCGCGTCGATGCCGTGGCAGGCGAGCCTCACGTCGGTCGCAAGCTCGGCCTGACCGTACGCGATGCCAAGCGCCGCGTGCTCACGCAAAATGTGACTTTGGTCGATCGGTTCTAACTTGGCGAACGATCCCTTTCGACGCAGCGGATACCAGACGTGCCAGCGGTAGGCTTCGTTCGTCACGTTCTCGATCGGGCGCTTGGTGAGCGACCACTCGAGATCAGGCTCGTGGCCAGTCGCGTAGGTGCGCCCGAGCATCGCATAGTCGGATCGAAATTCGACGTGTAAGAAAGTTGACTGTGTGAAAAGCGGTCGCACCGTCGTGACGAAGTGCGCGGGGTCTTCGCTCCACGTGAGAAGTCCGAGGCTGCGCGGGTCCATCGCATCAGCGTAGACAACGCCGTTGACGCGATGCGACCGCAAGACCTTCGTCAGCGCGGCGCCGAGTGTGTCAGGCGCATCGAACGTACCGCCGCTTGGCGCACGAAAGACGAGGAGCTGCATGAAAAGGCGGCGGTTCATCGCCTGCCTCACGCCATCTCTCTTGCCGCCATATTCGTTGATGTCGATCGGAGGAAGGCCCTTGGCCTCGATTCCGGTTGGCGCCGTCGGTTCGCTCATGGCCCATGCGTAGCACGTGGCAAAGCGCTGCCGTCGGGTCGCTTGGTCGTGGCGAACATCTTGGTGCATACGCTCTGCATGCCTTCAGTTACCAAGGTGAGCGCCGACCGCGGTTCGTACGTTAAGGCCGTACATGTGCCCTCCGCGGTGTCGAAATACCAGGCTGGGTTGAAAATAATGGGGGCTCCTGGCCACGGATTTCCGTTCGCAATGTTGCAGACCTTGCCGGCTCCGTACGACGCTTCGATCGCGTCCTTCTCGGCACCGAGATACTCGAGCAGGCTCGTGTAGTAGCGAAAGCGATTCGCCGACTGCTTTGCGACCAAACTGCCAGGAGGTGGCGAGCATTCGTAGGCGCCGTTGATGATGCTGACCGTGGCCTCGAAGCGATCACGTACGCCGCCGTGATGGTCTCTCTCGACACCCGCATGCCCCCCCGCCGGCTGATACCGCCCGACGAGCACGTCGTGAATTGAGGGGACGGGCGGCCGCGGCGACATGTGAAACCAAATGCCCGACGCGATCGCAAGATAGCCTTCGCGTGCAACGCGATCGGGTTGCGAAAGCAGCGCCTGTGGATCGCCTAGGAACGCCGCTGAGAACGCGGCGTAGTTGTAGAAGTGGGAAAGCTGCTTGATTCCACGACCGTAGTAGTGAGCCGACGCCGGGCACACAAACGGCGCCACGCACTTGGCTGGACTTCCGGGCGTTCCGGGGTCGTAGGTGGGGTTGCTATCATAACTGTTTATCTCGCGGATGTACGAGAACGCCTGCTTCCACTCGGGAATTTTCAGCGACGGGTCGTGGGCGCCGGTCTCTTGTGCGCCGTGCGCGAACAGCGATGCAATTTCGCGCTGGCAGGCCTCCTTGACGGTGCGAAAGGTGCCGGCCTCTCCGCAGAAGTACGGCATGCGCGACGCGGCGCGAAGAAAGTTCAAATAGGTGAACGAGGTCGCGTCGATCGGCCCCGCCTCGCCATCGCCAAGGAGAGTCGTGAGCTCGTTCCACTTTGCCTCCGGGAAGACGCTCTCGATCAGCTGCACGTTGGCAGGACTGGCCGCAGGGAGGGCGAGGTCTACGTTTGGCTGGCACCGCAACACGTAAGCGCGCTTCATCGCCTCCTTGTCGAACGCACTGAGCGGCGCGTTGTTCCACCGCCCTCGAACGGCAGCCAGATCCGCGCGAGTTTCAATACGGTCACTCACCGCGCGAATCGAAGCTTCATACGTCGTGCACGGCCGTAGAGGTTTGAGATTGGTGCGCGCGGTTGCCTTCGAGCTAGCGGCGCTGACGCTGAGGCCGAGCTCAGCCGTCGCCATGTCGTGTTCCGCGAGGGGTTCAGAGCTGCACGCCGTGGCGAGCGAAATGGAGGCGGCGAAGAGAACGTGCTGAGTACGCATCGGTATCACTCCCTGCGCGACGCGATCGGTTGCGCAGATAGGGAGAACGGTTGGCACGATGGATCATTGAATCGAGAGCTGCGCGCGCACCGCACTGACGCCTACATCTACCATTGAGCGACAAACTGTTACCGTTGCCGCGTGTGGGCGCTCCTTCAACTCGTTGACTCTGCGTTTCCGGCAGGTGGGTTCGTGCACTCGGGCGGACTCGAAGCCGCCAGCGCGCTTGGTTTCGTCAAGAATCGTGACGATCTTCGCAGCTTCGCGAGCGAGAGCATTTGGCAAGCAGCATTTGGTTCCGTGCCTTTCCTATCGCGCTGTTACGAGACTTCGTTCGCGGAGGCGGACGCAGCGTGCGACGCGTTTCTGTGGTCCACCGTCGCTCGCCGGGCGTCTGAAACGCAAGGACGCGCGCTGCTACTCGCTGCCGAGCGCATATTTGACACTTGCGATGTTACAAATGCCTCCACGCGCGTGCGCGCCAAGGACGTGCGCGGACACTACGCCCCCATCTTCGGCTTGGTAGCCGCGGCCGCCGAGATCGCGCTCGACGACGCGCGACGTGTGCTGCTTTTTTCAACGTTGCGCAACGTGCTCTCCGCAGGCGTGCGCCTTGGCTTACTTGGGCCGTTCGAAGCGCAGCGCATGCACCGCGAGCTTAACCCTGTACTCGAGGCAGCTGACCAGGCGAGTGCCTCGCTGTGTGAAGCTGCGCAGGTCGCTCCACTCATTGAACTCGTGCAGAGCGAGCACACGCGACTCGGCGTGCGGCTGTTTCAATCTTAGGGTACGAGGGGGCCTATGCATCGCGACGCGCCTCAGGGACACAGCCACGATCATTCGCACGAACACGGCCACGAGCACGGCCACGAGCACGGCCATGAGCACGAGCACTGGTCGCACCCGGGGCTGTTTGCCGATCGTGAGCCGCCTCAAGCGCGCAACTACCACGACCGTGCATTTACGGTGGGCATCGGCGGCCCGGTCGGCAGTGGCAAGACCGCGCTCGTGCTGGCACTTTGCGAAAAGCTGCGCGATAAGCACCGCCTCGGCGTCGTAACCAACGACATCTTCACGCGCGAAGACGCCGAATTTCTGCAGCGCAACCACGCGCTGCCGAGCGACCAAATTCGCGCGGTCGAAACTGGCGGATGTCCGCACGCGGCAATCCGCGAAGACATCAGCCACAACTTGCTCGCACTCGAAGATCTGATGCGCGATACGAAACCCGACCTTCTCATCGTCGAGAGCGGGGGCGACAACCTCGCCGCGCAATACAGTCGCGAACTGGTTGATTACACGATCTACGTGATCGACGTTGCGGGCGGAGACAAAATTCCCCGCAAGGGTGGACCCGGCATCACCCAAAGTGATCTATTGGTGATCAATAAGACCGATCTCGCACCGCTCGTTGGAGCGAACCTCGACGTGATGGAGCGTGATGCACTGGCGATACGTCAGGGCGGGCCAATCGTCTTCGCACAGTGCAAGCACGGCGTTGGCATTGACACCATTTGCGAACAAATTTTCAGTGCACGCGCCAAAGTTGTGAACGCGTGACTCATCGCATTCTGCGTGAGCGCGGTTCGAACTCGCCATCGATGCGTCCACGAATGCGTTGAACGGCTTCGCTGTGCATCTGGCAGACGCGTGATTCTGTCACGCCCAAGATCTCGCCGATCTCACGCAAACTGCAATCTTCTTGATAGTAAAGACCCAGGACGGTCTTGAGCCTTTCAGGAAGGCCATCGATCGCTTCAGTCACCATTTGAACGGCTTCGTGGCGCGATGCGAGGAAGTCGGGACGCGACTCGGGCGGCGAACGATCGCCGGTATGCTCGGTCAGTTCGAGGCGCGCGCAATCCACCTCAGCTACTTGACCCACGAGCTCGCGATACGTGTCGATGCCGAGTCCAAGCTCGCCCGCGATTTCTTCTTCCACAGGTAGGCGACCGAAGCGCCCAGTGAGGGTACGGATTGCGGCTGCAATTTGACGCGAGGCTCCGCGCATCTTGCGGGAGAGAGGGTCGAGCGAACGCAGGTGGTCAAGAATCGCACCGCGAATGCGATGCGATGCGTAGGCCTCGAATTGCTCTTCGTTCATCTGCGACGTTCGGCGACGAAGCGCTTCAGCCAGGCCCATCCACCCCGCGCCGAGCACGTCGTCGAGGCTCACCTCAGGCGGCAGCCGACGCACGGTGCGCATGGAAATGCGGCGCACGAGGGGAAGGTAGCGCTGGTAGACGGCCACATCAGTTGCCGGCCTGCGCTCCTGAACTTCCTCTGACACTTCTTGCGGCTCGAGCATGAGGCTCAACAATGCACGTACCGAGCCACCCGACACAGCCAATTCGTCAAGTTTTATGACGAAGGGGCCAGACGCCCCCGGGAAGCGGAAAGCGCGGCCATTCGTTGACCGATGAGCTCACCACGCCCGCAATGGCTGCGGCGGCGCGGATGACAAATGCGTCTCATCCCTGGGTCATACAAGACTCGCTCGGCATCGCCGTGGTCAGTTTCAACCCACGCCCGCAGTCAGTTACAGCGCCCACAATTGCAGCACTTGAACGCCGAGACGCTGATTTGTGGCATGCAAGACGCCGGTTTGCGGTGACTCAGGCTCCAGTGTGCAAAAATGTAACCCTCGGCGCACCTATATTTGAGATTTGCGCGCAATTGTGGGTACCGAGTTGAGCTCCAATTGAGATTGCAGTCCCTCGGCGCTGAGGCATAATCGTTGGCGATGCCGTCTCAGTCGAACTCCACCGAAGCTGCGAGCGGGACCGTTTCAAAGACGCGCGTCGGCCGCAATGCCAGCAATGCCGGCAAGCCGTCAAAGAAAGCCAAGCTCGCGGCCCTGAAGGCGCAAGTTCAGGAAGGGACCTTCCAAGTCGACTCGAGTCGTGTGGCCGAGCGTCTGTTGACCCGGGGTCTGCGTTAGGGACGTTCGGCGAGCAGCGACCTCAACCGACGGTCGCTCGAGCTCAACTCGGCATTTGACGGCTGTCCACGATGGCGCGATAACCCGGGGCGATGTCATCCGTAACCGAGCACGAAGACCCCGAGTTCGTCAAACAAGACCAAGCGTGGACCGCACCCAAGTTCTTCGGACTTGGTTTTGTAACGCTTGTGGTTGCGATTTCGATCATCTACGCGTTTTCCGCGCGCTCGGGATGCTCGCTTCAGTGGGTCGCATTGCCCTAAGCGTTGGCGTTCGCGTCGCTTGCGCCAGTCAAGCTAGATAGGCAGGCCAGATAGGCAGGCTACTTGACAGCAAATGTCGCTCGGTACGCGAGCATCACGTAAAGGGGCGCGCCCAGAACGTGAAAGCCGAAGTTGTCGTCGCCGGGGGTGACCAAAACTTGCGCGGCGATGATGTCGTCTCGCTTTTTCCACGGTGAGATCAGCCACTGGCCGCCGACGGAGAATTCTTCGCGGAGGGTGCCCGCGTCGCTGAGGCGCATGTAGCGTCCCCAAGGTCCGACTGCACCAATCGACGGATGGCGAAACAAAAACGTACTTTCGACTTTGCCGAAAAGACCTGCGTCGTGGACGTTTGCGTGAAACCAGTCGAACGCGCGACCTTCGCCCCCTTCCCACCGCAGCGTGGCGGTGGTGTTCCAGAAGAAGAGGTCGAGGGGAATGCTCATGCGCAGGCGCATCTCTGCGAAGGGCCACACCACCACGTTGCGATCGCCCGTCTTGTCACGTGCGCGGCGCTCGTCCCGAGTGCCCTGCTGGCCGGGCGTAAATGCATAGTTGCGCCACACGTCGCGCACGCCACCCGTTGCGCCGAGCGAAAAAAACAGGAGCCTCGCATCTGCGCCAACAGAGGTCTCGCTAAACCCCTGGCTCGCCGTCATCGTCGCCGAACCCGTCAACATGCTGAACCCTTCTTCGAGGTCGCGACGGTGTTCGAGTTGTA
>CAMBEV010000212.1 GCA_945865595.1 Nannocystis exedens
CGGCACCGCCTTCGAGCAAGCGTGGATGCAACTCTACCGGCTCGGGTACCACGTCATTACTCGGTGCCTCACTTGTTGCGGGGCTCCTATGGAAGCTGAGCCGACGGCGGTCGAACAATAAGTAACATGGGGAGTGCTAAATGTTGACCGCCGACGTGGCCTTCGAAGGCTGGACGACCCAGTCGTGGCGACGCTTTCTTGAGATGTGGCAGGGCGATCGCGAGGCGGGACCGAAAGGTGGTCTCGTCCTTGTGCATGATGGCGCGCGCGTAGAAAAGATGATTCACACGCGCAGCGGGCGGTTGGTCCCGGGGCTGCCGTTCTCGGGCGATCTTGCGGCGCTAGCCAGCGAGCACGGCGCGTCGTGGGCGCTTGCAACGCATCGCGGTGGTCTCGATGAGCTGATGGAACGGTTCGGCGCGAGGCTGCGCCGCGAAGACAACCTCACCGCACAGGTGTTGCTCCTGCTGTCGATCGTGCGTGAACTGATCAACGAGGGTGCTATTTTGCTGTGGCCAAAGCCGCTCAGTGGTGTGCCACTTCCGACTGCACCGATGGTGGCGCGCACAACTGATCTTTTGTGTGCCGACGGGCATGCGCTCGGTATCGGTCTCTTCGATGAGGGCAAGCTACACACGCTCGCGGTGCTGCGCAGACGAGGCGCCGGCTTCGATCTCGTGGGCGGCCCCGAACCGCTCTACGCGCACATGGGACTGCTCTCGGGCGACTGGCGCCGTGATTACCGTTTCGTCGCCGAGGCCATCGAACAGACGTACGCGCCGCTCAGCCTCGGGTGCTTTGCGGAGCTTGGCGTGTTTCGCGAGCTCTTGCGCGACCCTACACCTGGCGCATGGTCGCGGGCAGTCGCCGTACGTGACGTGGTTCTCTCCCCGGTTCCGATCGCGATCGGAGTTGCGCTCGGCGTCGATGGCGCACGCGTTGCCGCTGACTCCGTGCAGCGCGCCTTTGCGCGGTTTGATACATTCGGCTTGGTCGCGCCCGTTTTGGAAATGGCAAGAAAGTTGATTGAACCGGGACCAGGTGAAGAAAAAGTGACCAAGTCGCTCGGTTTCAATCCGCTTGTGGTGCTGCGGTCACTCTTGGCACGAGCCGATTAGGATCGGCTTTGCGCCTTCGAGGGGGAGAGTATATGCTTTTCTATATGAAGCAGATTCTCGTCGAACTCGATGACCGATGCGCAAAGGACCTCGAGCGCGTTGCTCCTGCTCGCGATCGCAAGCGAGCAGAGTTCATCCGTCTTGCGATCCGTCGCGCGATTGACCTTGCGCTCGATCGAACGACAGAGTTGGCCTATGGCGTGGTTCCCTTCGAGAGTGAATTGATGCCAGGCGACCTCGAAGGGTGGGACGAACACAACGGCCTGGCTGAACCTCCGCGTGCACCAAAAAAGGTCAACGCGAGCGTGTCCAAGAAGCGGGCAGCGTGAATGCCCCGGCCATCAGCCGCGATCAAATTGCAATTTGGCAGTTCGCGATCTGGTGGGCCTCCCTTCCAGCGCCAGCCGGCCGACGACCCGTGCTTCTCCTTAGCCGCACGTCGGCCTTCGCTTACCTGACTCGCGTCCTTGTCGTTGAGGTAACCACGACCATTCGCGGAACTCCGCAAGAGGTAGCCCTCGGCAAGCGCGAAGGACTTCCACGGGCGTGCGTCGCCAATCTCGACGCGCTACGCACGATTCCGCGCGCGTGTCTCGAGTCGCCCATTGGCAAAATCGCGGTGGGTCGGCACAAAGAAGTGAAGCGTGCGCTCGGGCACGTATTGCATTGGCCCGAGCTAACCTCTCTCTAACTAACCCGCGTCCGGCTCAAGCGACTTCACGCGCAACTCAAGCAGCTGCTCCGGGTTCACCTTCCCTGGCGCATCGGTCATCAGATCGGTACCGCGCTGGGTCTTCGGGAACGGAATCACGTCGCGCAAACTTTCGGCGCCCGAGAGCAGCATCGCAAGGCGGTCCATGCCGATCGCGATGCCGCCGTGCGGAGGCGCGCCAAACCGCAACGCGTCGAGCAAGAAGCCAAACTTCTGCCTCGCTTCTTCGTCGTGGATACCAAGGGCTGCGAACACCTTTGCTTGCACAATCGGATCGTGAAGACGAATCGAGCCGCCACCGATTTCGACGCCGTTCAGTACTAAATCGTAACGATAACAGAGCACTTTCCCCGGATCGGTCTCGAGCAACCCAACGCAGTCGTCGTGCGGACGCGTGAACGCGTGGTGCGCGGCGGCCCATGTCTTCTTGTCGTCGTCGTACTCAAAGAGTGGGGGGTTCACGACCCATAGGAAATTGAATTGACCACCGTGCCCAACCTCTGGAATGAGCCCGAGCTTCTTTGCGAGATGGACGCGCAAGTTCGCCATCACCGTATGAACGACCGACTCTTTGCCGAACTGGAAGAATAAAAGGTCGCTGTCCTTCGCGCCCGTTGCCTTGTTGACGGCCAAACGGAACTCTGGCGTGACAGTTTTAGCCAACGGTGACTGCAGCCAATTGCCTTCGGCATCGACCTTCGCGCGAGCCAGCCCCTTCGCGCCCATGCCTTTGACGAAGTCTTCAAGCTTGTCGAGTTCGGCGCGCGAGAGCTTGGTGGCGACGTCTGCCGGAATACGAAGCGCCTTGACGATCTCGGTCGGTAGATCGCGGCGGTACTGCTTCGAGATGAACTTGTCGGCGATCGCCGCGAAGAATGGAATGCCGCCGCCCTTGTGCTCAATGACGTCGCTCGTGATGTCGGTATGGGGAAGGTCGAAACGCAGATCGGGCTTGTCATTGCCATACTTGCCCATCGACTCTTCGAACGGCATCTGTGGAAAGCGTCCCGAGGGGTACCTCTCAAGAAGGTCGACGCCGGCGACGTCTTTCCACAGTTTGAAGATGAGCCCTTCCATCGTGCGAAAGATGTCATCTTGGTTGACGAATGACATCTCGACGTCGATCTGCGTGAACTCAGGCTGGCGATCGAGACGAAGGTCCTCGTCGCGGAAGCACTTGACGATCTGAAAGTAGCGGTCGAAACCAGCCACCATGTACAGCTGCTTGAACAGTTGGGGGCTCTCGGCAAGGGCGTAAAATTTGCCGGGGTTCATGCGGCTCGGCACCAAGAAGTTGCGAGCGCCACCTGGCGTGTACTTCACCATAAAGGGTGTTTCGAGCTCGAGAAAGCCGCTCTCGTCGAAGTAGCGGCGAGTGAGTTGGTTCAACTGGTGGCGAACGCGCAGGGTGTGCTGAAGCGGTGCGCGGCGCAGGTCGAGGTAGCGGTACTGGAGGCGCTTTTCTTCGCCAGTATCGATCTTGTCGGCAATTTCGAAAGGGGGTGTGTCGGCCTTGTTGAAGACTGTGAGCTCGACCACATGCACTTCGATCTCACCGGTGGCGAGGCGCGAATTCTTATTGGTGCCGCGACCGACGATCAGTCCACGAACGCCGATCACCCACTCGCCGCGAAGGGCTTGAGCTTGGTCGTAGGCCACTTTCGGCGCCTCGCCGAACCCTTTGCGGTCGGGGTCGAACACAAGCTGCGTGATGCCGTCGCGGTCACGCAAGTCAACGAAGACACAACCGCCGTGATCGCGATAATTCGAGACCCATCCGAATAGTACAACCTCTTGACCTTCATGCGATGCGCGCAGTTCCCCACAACGATGGGTGCGCTTGAGCTCGTCAATAAATCGTGCCACGCCGGTCTCCTTCGATATTTGCCACGGAGCTGGGCAGCGTACTCCAGTCCGGCAGGCTTGCGGGTGCGCGTTCGGGTTCCTGGGTTCCGGATGAGAAGTTGGATAGCGTGGGCGACAGCATGAGCGCTCAGCCAAGGAGTTTCGAGCGCTTCTGTCTTTTTGCTGCCGGGCTCGTGCCCGCTGCGGTGGCGGTGTGGTGGGCGCCTGACGTGGCGCCAGCAGAACGCGATGCCAGCACGATCGGTGCACTCGGCTTCTCCTTTACGGGCACAGGCCATGTGCTCGATCCGCTGCGCGGAGCGCTCGCGAAGCTGCTGCCGATCGGGACGCAATGCTATCGCCTGGCCGTTCTCAACGCCGTCATCATTGGCGCCTTCGGGGTACTGTTCGGCCACGCCATGACGCGCGCCCTCGCACGGTTCGACCCGCGAGCGAGCCGCCTTTCGTCGGGGGTTGCGATGTTTGCAACTCTTGCCGTTACACTTTCGCCTGCATGGCAAACTGAGGCTGCCTCTGTCGGGGGCGCCCTCCTTGCGACCGTCCTCGCTCTTACGCCGCGCCTCCTTGACCCCAAGCGATCACCCGGCGCGATGCTATTTTCGCTGATTCTCGCCACGGTGGCCGATCCCATCACGGGCCTCGCAGGACTCGTGCTTGTTCTCGCGTCGCCCGCCCATCGTCGGGCTGTCCCAACATCGCGCACGTTGCTCTGGGGCTCGGGCATGGTTGTCGCCTTCGTGGTTCTCTCCGTGATCGGCGGAAGATCCCACACCCATGTAACAGCTGACGCCCTCTATACGCTGACCTCGACGCACGCATACGTCGCGAAGGTTCGTTCGATCGTCGACACGGAGTGGGGCGTCGGCAGTCTCGCGATTGCAGCGTCGGGCGTCGTCATCGCCCACCTGCAGGGGGCTGGTGCACTCGTGCGTTCGGCGATCGTTCTCGCAGCCTCTTCCCTCGTCTTGCTGGGTCTCGGCTCCGCCACAGCTGCGTTACTGCTCTCATGCGTGGTCGCAATCGGCTTTGCCGTGCTTGCACACGTAGTGCTTCTCCGCGTGCGACACGCAAAGCTCGCCTTCGCGCGCACGAGCAGTGGACTCATCTTTGTGATGCTGCTCGCGTGGCCATTTGCTCTCGCCGACATGACGAGCTTGCGGCTCACGGTCCATCCGGTGTCCGCACGAGCGCAGTGGGACTTGCTTGTGCTCGGCGGTCTACCGACCAAAGCGCTTATTGTAACCGAACATGCTCACTTCACACGCAGACTCACCGCGCTGCGTGTTGCGCGAGGCGTGGCGGTTGAAGCAGAGTTGCTCGATCCGTCGTCAATCAAGTCGCCAGGCTCGCGTTCAGCGGCGCTCCACATGCCCGGACTTGCGCTCTGGCGCGATCTCTACTTTGAGCCCCGCCTCGGCGAATTTTCTCTCGCGCGCGATGCCGCGGCACATCCCCTGTACTTGACGCGAAGCAAGCGTCTCGAGCGACCTGTGCTGCGCCACCTCGTGCCGGATGGCCTCATCTTTCGTGTCGAAACTGAGCCCCGCGCGCAGAGCGATCGGCGGCGTGTACTCGAAATGTCACGCCCGATGCGACAAATGCTCATCGCTGCAACTCAGAACGCAAAGGATGCCGTCCTCACCGATCTCACCGCGAGCTTGCTCCGCGCCCAAGCCGTCGCGCTCGCAAGCGGTGGTGACCGTGATTTGGTGCCCTCGCTCGTTGAAGATCTCCTCCGGGTGCGGGCAGATCACGACTTTGTCGACCAGCTCAAGCGTCGTCTCGATTCTGCTGCAGTTGATGAACTTGAGTAGGACTGTAGCCCTTTGATTTGCGAGGGAAGGAGCCGTACATCTTAACTATGACGAGTGCGACGATATGAAGTGCGTGCACAGTTCGTGGTGGGTCACCGCATCGTTACTCAGCGTCGCCGCATGTAGCACCGGCGAGATCGGCATCGGCGCGACGATGCCGCTTGAAGAGGGCGCCGCCCGCTACGACGACAGCGGCGCGCCGATTGATCGCCAAGACGGAAACACCGACGTTCCGCGCGAGGACGGTGGGGCTGTAGCGCCTGCCGGCGACGGCGGCAGCGGGCCGACGGCCACAAGCTATGCGTGCCCCGCTCTCACCAGCGCGCCAGGCACGGCGACCGTGTTCGTCGACGCGAACTTCAGCGGCACCGAAGCCGGTTCAAAAATTGCTCCGTACCGGACCCTCGCTAAAGCACTCTCGAGCGCCGCGACGGGAGGCGTGATCTTCGTCGCAGCGGGTACGTACAAAGAGAACCTCGATGTGCCCAACAAGGGGCTCACGATCTACGGCGGGTTCAACGCCGCGTTTTCCGCTCGCACCGACGGTTGCGCAACAGTGATTGAAGCCGCGAGCGCCTCGAAGGCGGTCTTCACCGCCAGCTACTCGGTCAAGGCGTTCAGTCTTGATGGCGTGACCGTCAGAAAAGGTGCGCACGGCATTTACGTCGCAGGCGATGCGACCGTAGGCGCAACCTACACAATCACGAGCTCCGTGTTCTCAAACAATGGGCAGACGAGTTCGAACGGCGGTGGTGCGTACCTGAGCCGCGTGAGCGCGATCATTCGGAAGTCGATCTTCGTCGACAACATCGGCGCGCGTGGCGCAGCTCTTGCGCTCGACGGCAATTCGCTGGTGGCTGAAGAGAACCTGTTCGAACGCAATATTGGTTACTCCGATCACGGTGGCGGCCTCTACATCAGCCCGACCAAGGCGACGCTGGTGCGCAACACCTTCAAGAGCAACGAAATCGGCAAAGGCATTTCATACGGCGGCTGGGGCGGCGGGGTGATCGTCTACTCGGGCGGCACCGCGGGTACGGCGGACTTTTCGTACAACGTCTTTACGAACAACCTGGCGGGTG
>CAMBEV010000213.1 GCA_945865595.1 Nannocystis exedens
GCGCACCATCAGCGATTCGAAGGTCGCATTGACGGCCGCAACGATTGCCGGAGACGAGCGAAAGTTGGTGGTCAAGTGAACGACCCGCGCACCGTCAGCCACCAGACGCGCTTTGATGCGGTAATAGAGCCTGACGTCCGCCCGACGAACGCGATAGATCGACTGCTTCGGGTCGCCCACGATGAAGAGCTTGCCCGGCACCGTGCTGCGTACCGTGACCGGCCGCGATGCGTCCTCCGCAAGCATCAGCAAGATGTCGGCCTGCGCAGGATCGGTGTCCTGGAACTCGTCAATGAGGACGTGGCTCACCTCAGCCTGCAGGCGCTCGCGAACGCCTTCATGGCCGGCGATCAACCTCCGTGCAACCAACAGGAGGTCGAGAAAGTCGAGTGCACCGACTCGCGCTTTAGCGGCCTCGTAGGCCGAAACGAGGCTTCGCAACTCTTCGCGCAACGCGGGCGCTAGCGTCGCATCGCATTGCGCAAGCGTCTTGACGATATTCTCGCGCAACGCCTGGCGTCGGGCCACGACGGTCTCACGTCGAATTTCGGGCGCGAAGTAGGCAACATTCTTGCCCTTCCACTCCCAGAATCGCTCTTTCGTGAGCATGTGCAGCTCACCTTCGAGCGCATCGAGATCTCGCCCGTGCGTGCGCTCACGCATGTCAAGTTCATTGACCCACTCCGCAACGCGCTTCACCCCTTGGGCGAACCAATCATCGGGGTTGGCTGCCAGCTCTGCAAGCGCGCCAAACGCGCGCAGTTCATCTACTACTTCGTCGAGAAGGGCCTTTCGATCACACTCGGGCATAACCCAGGCGGCGTCAAAATCGCGCTCGTCGATGAGCAACCTGCCCGCGCGGTAGATCATCTCGCGCGCAGTCGTTTGGTCCCACGAACGAACGGGCCTTCGCAGCACGCGAAGAGCAGCCTCCGTCGGGTCCCGTAAAAGGCGCTCAAACCAGCGCGCGAACACTTCGCCATAGAGGCGCTCAGCATCACCGAGCACCTCGAACTGGGGATCAATTTGCGCCTCGACCGGGAACCTCCGCAACAAATCGGCGCAGAACGAGTGAATCGTACCCACCCGCGCTTCTTCGAGCTGGGCGATGCCGCGCAGCAAACGCGCGCTTTCTTCTCTGTCCTCCTTGGCGGCGATGCGCGCACGCTCGAGCTCGGTGCGAATGCGCAGCTTGAGCTCACCTGCGGCGGGCTCAGTGAACGTCACCGCGACGATCGACGCGATTTCAGCCTTCCCGGAACGGACAAGCGCGAGCACGCGGCCGACCAGGGCGGTGGTCTTCCCAGTACCTGCGGCAGCTTCGACGATCAACGTTTCATCAAGAGAATTGACGATCGCTTCGCGCGCCGCTCGGTCGACCAGACTCATGGCATCTCCCTGAGCACCCGAAGGGCGTGCACACGCTCAGGTCGCTTCCTCTGTGTGCGCATCTCTTCGTACGGGCCACACACGGCCGTGAAGTCGCAGCGTGCACAGCCGTGCTCGTCGGGGTACGCGGGAAGAAACCCTTCTTTCAGGGCACCGTCGACGGCCGCCACCACCGCTCTCGCCGACCTGCGCGCCTCGTCAGAGAGCGGAACGAGCACGCTCTGATAGCGACCGGTGAATGTTGCATAGTACAGGCGACCACCCACCACCTCGGCATCCGCAAATAACTTCTCAAGCGTAAGCGCGTAGAACACGGGCTGCAGGGTTTTGCCACCGCCGATGATCACATTGTCCTTCACCCAGGCCTTGCCGGTTTTGTAGTCAGACGCACGCAGAGCACCCGTCTCGGCGTGGCGCTCGACCAGATCGATTGAACCGCGCAGTCTCACACCACCGTCGAGCGCAACCGCTTCGTCGCAACTCTGCGCATCGCGCGCGAGTTGGCTCTCAAGTCCAAACGAGAGCTCGAAGTACGTGGGAACCCATGGCGTCGGTTCCGCTGCGAGGCGCAGCCACTCGCGCATGTCGGCGCGAATAAAACGAAGTGCATCGAGCCACACACGATCGATCGCCGGACACAGCTCGTCGTAGTAGCGAGCAGCCACGCGTTCGATCGTTTCGTCAAGCAACTTACTCACGTCTTCGACGTTGGCCTTGCCGATCGGCAACCAGCCACGCTTGCGCAACTCGATGTGGAGTTCAAACTGAATGTCGTGGATGAGCGATCCACGTTGAAGCGGGTCGAGCTCCTCGAGGGGTGCGGGTGCTTCCCTCACCTGAAAGCGATGAATCGCCTGAAGGTAAAAACGGTACGGACACGACGCGTAGTTTTGCAGCGCGGTCGGCGAGTAGCTTCGGGCGTCGAGCTGATGCTTGGCGAGCACGGCGATGGCGCTCGCACATGGGTCGACGAAGCCATCCGCGTTGGAAAAACGAGGCTTCCAGCGCCGCGCGCGGCTTCGAAGGGCCCGACCGAGGTGCTCATTACCGGCGAGAAGATACGCAGCCATCCCGGCCGACTTGCTTTCAGGAAGTTCAAAAATCTTCGCGAGCGTTGCAAGGTCGTGCTCCGTCTCGTCGATTGCCAGACTCGCATCTTTTGGCGCTGGCCAACCAAGCCGGGTCTGCCCTGCCTCTTGCGCGACTTCTGCGAGCTCTTCGTAACTTATAGGGCGACATTTTGCAGCACCGAGCACTTCGAGCGCGTAGAACGAGGGGGTCCGCGCGCGCGCGCTTTCGGCGTCAAAGCGCGAATACGAAACGACAACCTTCTTGACCGCAGCGCCTAAGCCTTCACGCAGCAACGCTCGTTCTTTCGCAGATCGGTCGTCGTTCACCAACAGCCCCGGCGCGAGTGCCCGACGCAACTCGTCGCTCAGCATCGGATCTTGGCTTACTCTTTCGGGGAACACCTTCTCAGCGAGCCCCGGAACGAACACCACATCAAACGAGAGCCCCCGCGATCGGTCGATCGTGCCGACGTAGAGACGCCCCTCTCGTCGCTCTTTCGGGGGAGTTTGTAACTCAAGCAGGCGCTTTCGCAGGACGGTTTTCACTTCATCAAGCCCCACGGGCCCTACATCGCTCATCGGCGCCAACTCGGTGAGCGTTGCGAGCACCCGTTCTGGATGCCGCAAAGCGCGGGCCGCAAGCTCTGACAGGGCGGAGCACCACGCCCCCCAGTTTGCCTCTGTGGGAAGCGCCTCAAGGCTCTTGAGCAGCGGAAGCGCAAAGCGTTCGAGGGCACCAAGCTCATCGAGCCGCCGATTCGCCGCAGTGGCGCGCTCGGGACTCTCGTCTACAAGACGTGCCGCCTCGAGCGTGAGCGACGCCTTGAGACCTGCGATGCGTCGTTGCCAACGATCCATGTCACCAATCACCGCAGCCTCGACGATGAGCTCTTCCCACATCAATGAAACTGGAAGCGCGCCATCATCAGGCACATCAGAATCGTCAAGGTCGGCCGCCGCCGGCGCACTCGGCGGCGCACCCTCGGAAGTCAGAAGCGGAACTTGGGCAAGCGACAGGTACTCCGCAAACGCGCGCGCGCTCAGCCCCTCACGCGCGCACCTGAGAAGCGCCAAGAGCGCTCGCCCACCCGGATCAGGAAGCGTCGCTCCCTCGGCAAAGTACGTCGGCACCTTCGCTCGCCGAAACGCCTCGACCAAGTGCGGACGGAAGTACGACCACGTTCGAACAAGCACGGCCATGCGATCGAATGGCACGCCCGCTTCCGCCGCACGCAGCACCCGACGCGCAATCTCGGCGGCTTCGCGGCTTTCACCGGGCGCCGAGAGTACCTCGAGCTGCTCACCCACGAGGTCCTCCTGTTGCTGGGCCAAGCGCGGCTCAAAGATGCTCGCCTGCCACCGCGCGAGCGTCGTATCGTCAACTTCGTGAACTACTTTGCTGGTCATGCCTTCGAGCACAGCCCGTGCGCGACGCTCCCAAGGGGCAGCCGTTGCGAACCACGATTTTGTGCTCTGGAGCAACGCAGTAACGAAGTGAGCCTCTGCAGAATCCGCGATCGACGCGCTGGTGAGCGCGATGCTGCAGAGCGGACGGTCGCCCACTGCCAGCGTCGCGAGGCGCATGACCTCAGCGCGATCCGCGAGGCGAAGTTCGACCAATGCCGCTTCGTAACGTTCAAGCAGGATCGCGAGGGCCGCGAGATGTTCGCGGTCGAGTTCGGCTGGTAACTTCGCATGCTCGAATTGCGTGCGGCCTTCGCAGCGGAGTTCCCCCAGCGTTCGTGCGAGTGCCGCCGGCAGCCCCGGCTTGTCGACCAGCCCCTCGAGAGAACCAAGCGAACGGGCATCAATCTGATGGATCACACGCGCCACAACGGCTTGGATGACCAGCGGGCTCGCCGCAACCTTTCGCGCCCGTGCAAGCGCGGGTCCTGCAAACTGCGCCGCCAGAAGCCCTAACGAAGCACGCTCAACGCCAAAGACAGCCGTGTTCGAACGCTCGACCCACCTTCGCACCACGTCGTCGGCCGCGGCCAAACTTGGGCCCACGACGGTGCAGCGCGCGAAGTGCCCCTGCGCTTCAAGCCAGTCGACTGCGCGTGCAAGACGCAGATGAGCGTTGGGTGAAACAAGCAGCATTGGGGAGGCGGAACGTACCATGCGTTCCGATACTCAGCCCCATCACGCAAGCTCAGCTTCCTTTTCATAAACAATGAGCGGGGGCTCGTGCTTCGTGATCACCTCTTCATTGATCACGACCTCTTTGATGCCGGACTTGCCTGGAATGTCGTACATGATGTCGAGCATCGAGTGCTCGAGGATGGCGCGAAGACCGCGCGCGCCCGAGTTCCGCAGCAACGCCTCTTTGGCGACGGCTTGCAGTGCGCCCTTGGTGAACTTAAGCTTCACCCCGTCCATTTCGAACAGCTTTTGGAACTGCTTCACGAGCGCGTTCTTCGGCTTGGTCAGAATGTCGATCAGCGCTTCTTCGTTCAACTCGTGAAGCGTTGCGAGCACAGGCAAACGACCAATAAATTCGGGGATCAAACCGAATTTCAAGAGATCTTCAGGCTGCAAACGTTCGAATAGCTCGCCAAGGCGATAGTCCTTCTTCGAGCGAATCTCGGCGCCGAAGCCCAGCGTGTTCGTGCCGATACGGCGCTGGACGATCCCATCGAGACCCACAAAGGCGCCACCGCAGATGAAGAGGATGTTGCTCGTGTCGACCTGCAGAAAATCTTGCTGCGGATGCTTACGGCCGCCCTTAGGTGGAACGTTTGCAATCGTGCCTTCGATAATCTTGAGGAGCGCCTGCTGCACACCTTCGCCCGACACATCGCGGGTGATCGACGGGTTGTCGCTCTTGCGTGAAATCTTATCGATCTCGTCGATGTAGACGATGCCGCGCTGAGCACGCTCGACGTCGTGGTCGGCGTTCTGGAGCAGCTGAACGATAATGTTCTCAACGTCTTCGCCGACGTAGCCAGCCTCGGTAAGGGTCGTCGCGTCGGCGATCGCAAAGGGCACACTAAGGATGCGTGCCAGTGTCTGCGCAAGAAGCGTCTTGCCGCTGCCCGTGGGGCCGAGCAGCATGATGTTCGACTTCGCAAGCTCGACCCCCTCGGCCGCCACACGTGATTCGATGCGCTTGTAGTGATTGTGAACAGCAACCGCGAGCACCTTTTTCGCGCGATCTTGCCCGATCACGTACTCATCAAGCACCGTCTTGATCTCGGTCGGCTTCGGAACGGGCTTACTGCCAGCGCGAGGCTCTTCCTTCTCGACCTCTTCGGCGATGATGTCGTTGCAGAGGCCGATGCACTCGTCGCAGATGTAGACCGTTGGGCCCGCGATGAGCTTCTTGACTTCTTTTTGCGATTTGCCGCAGAAGGAGCAACTGAGGTTGCCGTTTTGGTTGTCGTCCCGTTTACGTTCCACAGCTGCCTCTTTCCGAGATTACGCGCGTTAATGCGCCCAGGTTAAGGCCGACTGCTCATTTTGGGGGCTCATTTCTTTGCATCGGTCGACTTCTTGCGAGCGGGCAGAATCTCATCGAGGATGCCGTACTCCTTGGCCTCACCCGCGCCCATGTAGAAGTCGCGATCGATGTCTTTGTTGACCTGCTCGCGTGCCTTGCCTGTGGCGCTCGCCAAGATGTCGGTGAGGCGGTCTTTGAGGTAGCGAATCTCTTTTGCCTGAATCTCGATGTCGGTGGCTTGCCCACGCGCACCTCCGTGCGGCTGGTGGATCATGATGCGCGCATTCGGGAGCGCACGGCGTTTACCCTTTTCGCCCGCCGCTAGAATGACCGATGCCATCGATGCCGCGAGACCAAGGCAGGTCGTCGAGACAGGTGCCCTCACGTACTGCATCGTGTCGTAGATTTGCAGACCGCTATACACCCCACCACCAGGACTGTTGATGTAGAGCATGATCTCTCGGTCGGGATCTTCGCTCTCAAGAAACAGAAACTGTGCGGTGATGATGTTGGCAACGTCATCGTTGATTTCGGTGCCGAGAAAGACGATGCGGTCCTTCAGGAGGCGACTGAAGATGTCCCAACTGCGCTCGCCACGATGCGTGCTTTCGACGATCGTGGGGTACGGGATGAAGGAGCTTGAGCGCTCAAGAAGCTCAACGGCTTGAATGCGGTTCTCGGGTCGCTTGCTG
>CAMBEV010000214.1 GCA_945865595.1 Nannocystis exedens
CATCGATGGGCATGATCGATGGCGATGACATCCTCGGCGACCTGCTCGACGAGCACGCGCAACCCCGTCCGCCGGAAGCGACCGATCCAAGAGAGGTGCGCCGGCTCGAACGCTACGTTGGGGTCCCTGTTCAGCCTTCGCGCATGGACCACCTCGGCGGTCGATTCATCGGTGGCAGGGTGATGCCGCTGCATCGCAATCGGGCAGCTCGCCTCGAGTATCAAATCGGGAGCGGCGACGACACGCGCCGCGTGAGCGTCTTCATATTTGATCCGCGCAAGGTACAAATTCGCGGAGGCGAGCTCAGCATTCCCACCCCCGTCGGAGGCGGTAGCCACGATGCGGGTGAAGTCCGCGAGGTTCGCATCGCACGCACGCGTGGGTACACCGTGGCCGTCACGCAGCGCGGAGGCGTGGGCTATGCGGTTGCGTCTGACAGCTTTGACGAACGCAACGTGGTGGCCGTGCTCCACGAAGCGCAGCCGTAAAGGCCGCGCATGCTCACAAGAAATACTGCCCTCAGAAGAAGTACTGCATCGCGATGCCACCGGTCATGATCTTCATGTCGTTGGCGAACAGATGAAAGCCCCCGAGCACGCCCACGTTGAACGCCTGCCTTCCCGAGTAAAGGACGCTCGCGCCTAGGTGATGGTCCTTGCCCGCCCCATCGATGGGCATCGACAACTGGTACTCGCCCGAGACCGCGATGGGTACAAACGACGCGACCTTGCCAATATCGAGCGTCACCTGAGTACCCACATCCACCGCGTTGCTCTGCCCTTCCGCGGTTCGGATCTTTGGTGAGAGCGCGAGTTGTACACCGAACGCGCCTACACCCTCGGCGAGCATGAGCGCGGGCACGAGCTCGAAGCGGCTTGTCTGTTGAATCACGTCGGACTCTAACGCGCGCGCGTCGCCCAAGGCCTTGCCGAGCAGGATGGAGGGTTGAAGATTGAGCGTGCGCGTGTAGTAACCGCCCACGCCGGCTGTTGCCTGGAAGCCCACATCTTCGAGCGTGAGCAATCGGATCTTCGCCATTCCACCCGCGTTAAGGTTTGCTAGCGCACCGACGGTCAGAATCGTGTCGAGGTCTCCGCCCACAGCCGCGACACCCGCCGCGCGCACGTCGAAGGCGAGCCGGTTGGCGATGCCGACGGTGGCGAGCACGCTTTGGGTATAGAGAAAGACTTGCGCGTCGCGCGTTGTGCCGTCGAGCGCCGAGGTGCCGCGGTAACTCAGTATGCCCACGCCCTGCGCGGATGCGATCGACGTGTTGAGGAATGCGCTCTCCATGTTTCCCGGCGTGACGAAACGATGGCCGCCGAGCACACGATGCTCCCCGCTTGTGCTCTCCGCGGTGGGCTCCGGCCTTGGTGCGTAAGGGCGCGGCGGCGCGACCTGTGGTGGGGGCGCCGGTGGTGGCGGTGGCGCTTGCATTGGCGGCGGCACCTGCGCGAAGGCGGCTGAGTTCGTCGCGAGCGCGAACGTGAGGGCTACGGCAAGGCGTCTCATCATGGTTTATGTGAGATAGGGCACGCCGCACGCGCCAGCAAGACGCGGGTTCACTCCGCCGCCGCCACACCGTACTTTCGCGGGTCCGCCGCGGCCCGAATCGTAGCGTCATCGCCCTGCCAGTCGAGCGTGATCATCTCGAGCGCCGTGTGGCTTACGGGATCCACCCGCGGCGTTTCACCGCGCAAAATAAGCCCCCCACGCACGTCGTCAGGCAACTCTGCATCCACCGCGATGCCTGGCAAGAGGCCCTGTACATGCACCCGTGGCGCACTCACGCACGCGAGCGGATCGCACCCAAACCACAGCCGCGCCGCGACAGCCTGCGCCACGCCCGTCGCGATTCGTAAACCACCTGAACCACCTATGGCAAGCACCGGACGTCCACCCTCGAACACGATCGTGGGCGTCATGCTCGACACAGGTCGGGCGCCCGCTCGTGGGCGGTTGCGGACACCAAGGCGTGGGTCAATTGCCGTCAGCTTGTTCGGCAGTGAAAAATCGTCAAGTTCGTTGTTTAATAGGATGCCCGTCTTTTCGTCGACGATGCGCGAACCGAAGAGATCGTTCACCGTCGTCGTGAGAGACACCACGTTGCCCACTGCATCAACCACCGTGACGTGCGACGTGCCGCCCTCCACAGGCACCCAGTCTTCCGCAGCGGTCGTCCTAAACGGCGCAATTTGTAACTTCCGTCTATCAATTTGCGCAGGCGCGATCATCCGCGCGTAGTCCGCGTTCACGTTTGGCTCGAAGTCAGGGTCACCCGCAGCGAGTGCACGATCGGCGAAGGCGCCACGAAGGGCCTCGGCCATCAGGTGGAAGTACGCACTCGAACCGTAACCGTGCTTGACCATCGGCGACGCTGCACTCGCCCCAAACACGCTGAGCACTTCGAGCAGCATTAACCCCCCTGCCGACGGCGCCGGCATTGTGTAAATCGTCTTTCCGTCAATCGTTGCTGACAGTGGCGTGCGCTCTTTCACGGCGTAGCTCGCCAGGTCCGTGAGTGAAAGGCGCGAACCGTTCCTTGCCGCAGTCGCCACAAGCGCCTCGGCGATCGCGCCGTGGTAAAAGGCCTTCGTGCCGCCCCTCGCTAGTGCCTCGAGCGTCTTACCGAGTGCGTGTCGCTTGATGCGTGCCCCATAGGCCACCGGTTCGCCATGCGGCAAGAAGCTCGCCGCGAGTGCTGGACTCGCTTCGATCAACGTCTTTCCCTCGCGCGCCATCCTTGCGAGGTGCCGCTGCGTCAGAAAGCCACGAGTCGCAAGGTTCGCCGCCGGTGCCACGAGGGCCTTCCATGGCTTTCTGCCGTAATGCCGCGAGAGCCACTCGAGCCCCGCCACTTCACCAGGAACGCCTATCGCCGCCCCGCGAAGTGGTTTGTCGCCAAGCGCAGCAAGCGCGTCCGCGTCGAGCGCCTTCGGCGCACATTCTCGAAAGTCAATTACCTTTACTGACTTCGTTTTCGCGTCATAAATCATGGCGAATCCGCCGCCTCCGATCCCGCTCGCGCTCGGATTCACAACGCCCAACGCAAGTGCCGCTACGATCGCTGCATCGGCCGCGCTTCCTCCACTGCGAAGAATGCTCATTGCCGCGGCGGTCGCATCCTCGTGGTCGGTCGCAACCGCCATGCGGTGCCCTTGTACGGCAACGGGATAGGCCGCACGGGCCGCGCTGGGAATGGCGTGGAGCCCTAGAAGCAGTGGTAACGTGAAGAACGAACGGGAGACGACGAAAGTTCGCATGCGATTCCTATACGTGATGGACCCGATGGAGCGACTGCTCCCCAGCAAAGATACGACGGTTGCGATGCAACGCGCGACGCAAGCGCGAGGGCACACCTCATTGCATTGCGAGCCGAAAGACGTGTTTGTCCAAGGTGGCGAGACCTTCGCCAAAGTGCGCCCCGTCACCGTCGATACCAGCAAGTCAACCTGGTTTACCTATGGCGGGCACACCGACGTCCGGCTGGGTGACATCGACGCGGTATTCATCCGCAAGGACCCGCCGTTTGATGCCGCTTACCTCTACCTGACGCATCTACTCGAGGTCGCACGAGGAAAGACGCTCCTCGTCAATGACCCAGCTGGCTTGCGCAACGCGAACGAGAAGCTCTACACGCTTCACTTCACCGAGTTCATGCCGCGCACGCTTGTTACGTCTGATGCAGACCGCATTCATCAGTTCGTCAAAGATGTTGGCGACGACGCGGTCGTCAAGCCGCTTGATGGTGCTGGTGGCGCTGGCGTGATGCGTCTTCGCACAGGCGATGACAACCGCCGATCGATTGTCGACACGCTGACGCACGAGGGGCGCGTTCTGGTGATGGTGCAGCAGTACGTTCCCGCAGTGCGGAGCGGCGATAAGCGCATCCTGCTGCTCGACGGTGAAGTCCTCGGCGCCATCAACCGTATCCCTCGGAGCGACGATCTGCGTTCGAACATTCACGCGGGCGGTCGCGTAGAAGCGATCGAGGTCACCGATACCGAACGTGCGATGATCGCGAAGATGGCCCCACGCCTCAGGAGAGACGGCCTGATCTTCGTTGGGCTCGATGTCATCGGAGACCGATTGACGGAAGTCAACGTGACGTCGCCAACGGGCATCCAAGAGCTGAGTCAGCACAGAGGTCGCGAGGTTGCAGAAGACGTGATTGCTTGGGCCGAGCAACATGCTCAGACTGTCTAATTTTACACCATGGCAGTTACATTTTTATTTCGCGGTGCAGACATGGGGAACGCCGCACTGACTTTCGATGCCGATCGCATGGTGATCGGTCGAAGCGACAGCAGCGATTTGCGCGTTCCCGATGCGAGCGTGAGTCAGCGCCACGCATCGGTGCGGCGCGAAGGCGCTGGCTACGCGCTCGTCGACGAGGGAAGCACGAACGGCACCTTCGTCGGTGGGGTACGGGTGCAAGCTCATACCCAACGCCTCTTGCGCACAGGCGATTGTGTTCGGATCGGCCGCGTCGAACTCGACGTTCGCGTCGAACAGGTGCCCGCCACACGCGACCTTCCGAACACGACGCGCGACATTGCCCTTGCCGTCGTCGCCCGCGTGATGGATGAAGCGGGCCAGTCGGTGCTGCCGATGATTCGCGTGGTCGAGGGGCCTGATCTTGGCGCCGAGCTGCGGCTCACCGAGGACGGACGCGAATATCGTATCGGGCGCGGTGACGAATGCGACATGCCGCTCGCCGATCCCGAAGCGTCGCGCGAGCACGTTGCGGTAAGGCGCAAGGGGCATGCGGTGGGTGTGCTCGACCTTGGAGCACACAACCAAACATGGCTTGGTCAAGAGCCATTGGTGCCGGGCGTTCCTGGCTTGTGGCGTCGTACGCAAGCGCTCGCTGTTGGCCGCACGGTACTGGCGCTCATCGAGCCGCTGGCTGACGCCCTCGCCGAAGTGGAAGCGCTTCCCGACGAGGCCTTCGAGCAACCGGCGCTGCCTCCTTCGTCGAGCGTACCTCCGAGATCCGAAGGGGCAACATGCGCACCGCCCGCGGTGACCAAAAAGGTTCCGCAAGTTGACCGACGGGCGCGCGCCAAGGGCGGTTGGAGCCCGGCGGAAATCGGCATCGGGCTCTTGGGGCTCATCGTGCTCGGGGTAAGCGTCGGCGGCATTTGGTGGCTACTGCGGAGTTGAGGTGCGAAATAGTCTCCACATTGACCACAATCTGCTCCGTGGTATGCCCGCGCACGGTTGGGTTCGAACGTGTCGAAGCGCGCTCGCAGCCGCCGCAAGGAGTTATGCATGAACATCAAGTATTTCACGGGTTTTGCGCTTTCGATGGCGCTTGGTTTCAGCGCCGGCTGCTCGGGTAACCAGAGCGTCGAGGAACAAATTGAAGCCACCGACGGCGAAAGTGCGCTTACCGTCACGAAGGGCACGACCCTCAAGACCGCCGGCTGGGACCACGTTCCCTCCGCCAACCTTTCATGCGTGGGCGATGGTGGCGAGCAGAGCTACTCCGGTAAGACCAAAGCTGGCGGCAAGAAGCTCTACGTCAGCTTCCCAGGCACGGCGGGCCGCACGGCAACCTTCACGCTGAACGCCGCGTGGACGGCGAAAGCCGGAGCCCTCGTTGCAGTCACCGACAGCCAATTCAAAGTGCTCGCCGCGGGCTCCACTTCCTCGGGCAAAACTGTCTCAACGTCGGTTACATTTCCAAGCGATGGCAAGTACTTCGTCTTCTTCTCGCCAAACGTTCCGGGCCACGCACCCGCGGGCGCCAAGGTCACTCTTGAAGCCTCATGCAGCGGTAACAAATTCTGCGCGGAGCGCACGGTCAACGGCATCCTCGAAGCGAAGAACTTCACAGCACGCACCGAGGCGGACGCTTGGATTGCCGTCCCGTACACAACGACCAGCGCCGTGTTTGAGTCGTCGTGCGACGACGTCATGACGAAGTGCGCCACGATCTACCAACCGCTCTGCGGCATCAGCGGCACTGGCGAGTTCGTCAACTACGGCAACGACTGCGCGTTCCGTTCGGCGATCCGCGCCGAGGCTGGCGCTGTTGGCGAGGCACGTGGCGCGTACGCAAAGGGTGTTTGTTCCGACGGCAAGACCCTCTCTTGTGCGACGTACAGCATCAGCGGCGCTACGACGTACTACGTGCGCAATGTTGGCTCCGAAGCCGAGGGCATCGCGTGGGCTCTCTTGCACCCAGGCGCCGAGGGCACGTACGTCTACGAGGGCGCGTGCAACAAGCCGAGCTTCTGCACGCTTCAGTACAACCCCGTCTGCGGGACCGTCCGCTCCGAGACGCCAAACACTTACGGCAATGTGTGCGGGTTCTACGGCGCGGTGCGCTTTGACGCGGGTGGCGCTCTCCACGGCAGCTCGAAGGGCTACTACTCGGCGGGCGTGTGCCCAGTCACGGGCAAGTAACACTATTTATCAGCGACCGCCGCCGGCATCCCCGGCACGGTGTGCGCGTCGGGATCATTCTTCTCGCGCACGCCGCCGACGGGTGGCCGGCGACCGACGTCGGGTGGATACTGCTTTGGCAGGTCGGCCCATGGGATCGCTGCGAGGTCGGCCTCTACTTCCGCCGCCG
>CAMBEV010000215.1 GCA_945865595.1 Nannocystis exedens
CCTGGCGTCCGCGGCGTGCGTGCTCGGTTTCGCGCGCGATGAGACCTAGAATGGCCTCATGCAGCCCGAGCGGCGACACAATGAGCTTGTTCCATTTTGCCGGCGCGCTGTAACCGGTAAGCAAGTTGAACAATGACGATACGTCCTCACAAACGTCAGGGCGTGCCGTGAAAATCGAAAAATCGGTGTAGAGGCGGGCGGTCGTCGGGTTGTAGTTGCCAGTGCCCAGGTGCGCGTAACGACGCAGGCGACCCTTTTCGCGGCGAACCACAAGCAGACACTTGCAATGCGTTTTGAGCCCAAGAAGACCATAAACAACGTGCGCTCCCGACTGCTCGAGGGTGCGCGCCCAGACGATGTTCGACTCTTCGTCGAAACGTGCCTTGAGCTCAACAATTGCGGTGACTTGCTTACCCGCTTCAGCCGCGCGAACGAGGGCGCGAACAATCGGTGAGTTGCTGCCTACCCGATACAGCGTTTGCTTGATCGCGAGCACGTCGGGATCTTCGGCTGCGCGCGCAATGAGCTCGACCACGCTGTCGAACGACTCGTAAGGGTGGTGCAAGAGCACGTCGCGATCTCGAATTACCGCAAACAGATCGTCAGCTTCTCGGAGTGCGGGTACGACATGCGGCGCGCACGGCTCATCGCGGAATTCGCGACGGTCATCTAAATTGACGAGTTGCATGAGGTCAGAAACGTTGAGGATGGGCGTGCGGTAGACGTCTTTCTCCAGGTCAAGCTTCAACGCCTTAACCAGCTTCGATAGCGACGCATCGGGGGGATCGCCCGCGACCTCGAGGCGAACCGCGTTGCCCCGCTCTCGCTTTCGTAACTCTTGTTGAATGGTTTGCAGCAAGTCGTCGGCTTCTTCGTCGTCAATTTCCAGGTCGAAGTTGCGCGTTACGCGGAAGCCGTAAATGCCGTGGATGCGCGCGCCGGGAAAAATCGTGGGCATGTGCCGCGCAATCAGATCTTCTAGAAGCACAAATGCGTGACGTGCCGGCTGCCCTGATGCAGAAACGACCCCAAGCACCGGCATCAGCCGGGGGATCATGCTCGGCACCTGGACCACCGCAAAGCCGACGTCGGCTTTCCCGTCGCGCGAGATCATGACGCCCACGTTCAGGCTCCGGTTGCGCACATGGGGAAAGGGGTGACCGGGATCGATCGCGATCGGCGTCAAAATAGGAAAGACATCGTTGCGAAAGCGATCTTCGAGCTCGGCCTGCACGTCTCTTGGCAATTGTTCCGGCTTGACGATCTGCACACCCGCGTGCGCGAGCCGCGGAATAATCTGTTCTTGCAAATTGACCATCTGCTGGGCGACTAGTGCATGCACCCGATCGGAGATCGTCGCGAGCTGAAGCGCTACGCTCATGCCATCGGGTGAGGGCTCGTCGACTTCGCCCGTGAGTTGCTGCTTGAGGCCCGCGACGCGAACCATGAAGAACTCGTCGAGGTTCGTCGAAACGATCGCGTGGAACTTTAAGCGCTCGAGAAGCGGAACATTTTCATTCAGCGCTTCCGCAAGAACCCGCGCATTAAACTCGAGCCACGAAAGTTCGCGATTCAAATAGAGCGAGGGTGCGAGAAGATCGGTTGGGTCACCCAATCCGGAAACAGGCAGACGTACGCTCTGCGGGGGTGATGGGTCGACGGGATCGTGCATCGGACTCAATCGTATCTGCGACGCAACCAAACGTGCGCGGTATCGAACGATTTGGCCCAAACGTATTCGGAATGGAACCAAGCGCTCGTCGCCGTAAGGTGCCGCTCGAAGTCGAGAAGCGCATCTTCGGTCGTCAGGAGTGGCGATTTGTCAAAGAACACAAACGCTGCCGGGGGCCTCTGTCGCACCTGTAAATCAAAGTCGCGACGGTGCCCGTCAACCATCTGGACGATGCGTGCACGGTCCTTGTCGGTTGGCCTCGCGCCAGCACCGCCAGCTAGCGCCGCGTCGGCGTTCAAATCGTAGGCGCAGATGTAGGGGGTGGCGCTAAGGCGCTTCGCTAGGAAGAGAACGTACGGGTCCATTCCGTACACCTGAACGCGGTCGCCCGGTGCGGTCGCTTCCTTGAGAAAATCAGCCGCCCGCCGCACGTCCCATCCGAAGTAGTCACTCTCGCGAAACGCCAATAAGTAATCTTTACTGTTACGATAATCGGCATTTGTGGTGTCAACCCAAGTCATCTGAACGTGGGGCGACTCGTGGAGCGTGCTTGCAATGTGCGAGGAGAGTACCGCCGCAAGACCGAGTGGAACGGCGCGCAAGAATCGCCAACGGGGCGGCATCGAACGAACCGCGTTCCACGCCCAGTGCGCGAGCACAAGCCACTGAAACGCAACGGCCGCGGTGACTGGGTGAAAGTGATAGAGGAACGCCTTTCGCTGGACGATCACCGACGCAAGGCCCGCAATCGGAAGCAACCCGACGAGCACAAATCGTCGCGCGAGCTGCCTCGTTCCCACCAGCGCCAAAATGAGCACCGAGCTCGCAAGAGCCTTCCCGGCAAAGCCTGCGTAGGGATGCACGGCAAGCATGTCCGAGATCGTTCGAGGCCAGATGAATCGGTACATCACCGGCACATCGACGAACGTGATCCGCAGGTACGCCCCGAGACTTCCGGTCGCCGCAATTGCGATCGTGAGCAACAGGGCGGCAACCAACGAGCCCAGCGCGAAGTGCCCTGCCATGCGCTTCTTGTCAGCACGCGAGGCGTCATCAAACGCGATCGACAGCAGCTGCAGGAGTGTGAACGCCCCATACGTCAACTTTCCGAACCACGGCACCATAGACAGCGCGCCGGCCAAGACCATCGCCCAGCGGGTGTGTTTTCCAGGGGCACGCGCTTGCGACGTCATCGCCGAGAGCTGAAGTGCGACGCTCGGTAACATGAACCAGTCAAAGAAGCTCTCGCGCTGCGCCTGGTCCCAATATCCGTAACCAAGGTACTGCGCCGAGAAGAGAACGAATGCTGCAAGCCCCCAACCAAGCTGCGCGCCCAGCTCGGCGGGACGCCGCTTGTTCACCGTTCCGGCGAGCGCAAAACCAACGCTCGTAAATACGATTGACGACACTGTCACATCGAGGACGTGAAACACGCGCGTGTCCTCGCCGCCTAGCGCTTGAAAAATAGCGTGTACCCAATGCGTAAGAGGTCCGTTCACGTCGCGGATGTGCACGTAGTCGCGCTCACCCTGTCGCAACGCCCAGCTCACATATTGAAATATCCCTTGGTCACGACCGAGCGGCATGAGCGTCGACCGCTGCAGGCCCTCAATCACCCAGAAAAATGGGGCTATAGTGAGCACACAGGGCAGCAGCGCTTCGAAAGCGTGCCGCCGCAGAATAGCTGAGCGCGCGGTCAGTGACAGCAAGACCTTCATGGCGACGGCGATGCTACTCGCTGCGACAGCAGCTTGCATCGACGCGTAAGAGCACGCTGTCAGAGTGGATTTATGCCTCGAGTTGGAGTCACAATTGAATACACAATGACCGAACCCGTTCGGCGGTTGCCGTTCACGACCGTTGCTCCAGAAGCGCGCGCTAAAACTTTCGCTGATGCGCTGGGGGCCGCCAAGGGCAAGCACCTTTGCATCGCGCTGCGCGGGCATCCCGATCCCGACGGGATCGCGTGCGCGGTTGCGCAAGCTCACATTGCGCAGCGCCTGGGGGTCGCGCGCACGACCATCGCGTATTGCCACGAGCTCAGTCATCGCGAAAATCGCGCGCTGGTGAAGCTGCTTGGCCTTGACCTTCGCAAGGTCAAGAGCATGAAGGAAATTGGCTATCCCGATTTTCTTGCGTTCGTCGACGCGCACGATCTCGACCCCGACTACACCGACGCCGAGAACATCGAGGTGCTCACGATCGTCGATCACCATCGTGTGCAACTCCCACCCAAGGCCCGCTACATCGACCTGCGCTACGACGTTGGCGCAACCGCCACCATCTTCGTCGAGTACCTTCAAGAGCTCACGCCGCTCGATGAGGAGGCTGAAGAAGATCGGCGTATTGCGACTGCGCTCATGCACGGCCTCGCGACCGACACCGATGATTTCATGCTCGCACGGCCCACTGACTTTCGTGCGGCCGCTCAGATCGCCGAAGTGTGCGATCGCGATTTGCTTGCCGACCTCAGCCGCCGCTTGATCGCGCCGACGGCGATGGACGTGATCGCGCGTGCGCTCGCTTCACTCTACGTGCGCCGCAACTTCGCGATGGCAGGCGTTGGGTTCGTCGCGGAAACTGAGCGCGACACGATCGCGCAGGCCGCAGATTTCTTGGTGAGACGCGAAGACATCGACACCGTGGTCGTCTTCGGCATCGTAAACGAGAAGTTTATCGAGGGATCGTTGCGCACGCATTCGCCGAGCGTTGACCCTGCCGTGTGGCTCGAACAAGCCTTTGGCGTCGACGAGCGCGGCAAGGCCTACGGCGGCGGGCGGCGTGACAAGGGCGGGTTCCGAATTCCGATCGGCTTCCTAGGTCGCGTGACCGATCGGCAACAGCTGTGGGGACTCGTCGAACAAACCGCACGCACTGCCCTGCTCAAGATGCTCGGCGACGAGAACGTCGTCCCGAGCAACGGCGAGCGCTCATTGTAACAGTGAGGGTTGCGTTTCTTGGGCTACCGCTTGCGGCGCTGCTGCTTGAGCGCGATGGGCACGAGCTCGTGTATGTTGGCCTTTGCCGTCCGAACGCACCTGGAACGCGCAGGCTTCGCGATAGGGCGATCACGCGCATGCAGCCCGATCTCAGTCGTGCGCGCGAAGTGCACGCGATCGCGATGGCGAAACCAGACCTTATCGTCAGCTGGTTTTGGACAAAACGCATTCCGTCAAGCGTGTTGACAATTGCTCCTGGTTTCGGCGTGCACCCTTCTCTTTTGCCTCGACACCGCGGCCCCGATCCTTACTTTTGGACCGTCGACAGCGGCGACGAAATGGCTGGTGTGACCGCGCACGTCCTCGACGCCGAGTACGACACGGGCGACATGCTCGGACGAAAATCGATTCGAGTCGAGGGAGGCTGGAGCGCGTGGACGCTCGCGAAGAAGCTCGACACGCCGTCGCTTGCCCTCTTGCGCGAAGTGGCAAGCGCGTACGCTGCGGGGACACCGCCGACGCGCGAAGCGCAAGACGAGCGCTTCGCCACACTCGCGCCCACGCCCACAGACGACGAACTCGAGCTCAATTGGAAACTTTCTGCGATCGATTTAGCGCGCCGCATCCGCGCAGCGAGCCCCTACCCGGGCGCATTTGCGTTCTTTGGCGATCAGGTCGTGACTATGGTGCGAGCCGAGCCCACGTGTCAGTTTCCGCTGGTGCTTGCGGTCGGTGAAGCCGCAGTCGTCGACGGATGTGCGCTGGTAAGATGTGGCGACGGCGCGCTGCGTTTGCTCGAAGGTCGCATCGATGACGACCCGCGCGAAACGCCACTTTCGGCATCAGACCTGGCAAGCCTTATATCGAGCATGACAGCACCCGTTCCCATTGCGTAGCCTACGAAGTGACGCGCTCTTGGGCGCCGACACAAGGAGAGCGTTGACCGTGACTGAGTTTGTGCCGACCGCGCGCAGTGCCCGTGAGTCCCTCGCGAGAGGCCTCAGCGCATTGCAATCCGATCCAAACGTGCCACCCGAGTTTCTCGATCTCGCCGAGCCGATCGCGCTTGCGATGGGAGCGTTGCACCGCATCGAACGGTCGGAAGGCCCCGACATTCGCACGCACGCGGATACTGCGCTCCAGCATGTGCGCGTCGCTCTCTCGAAGCTGCAAGAGAAGCCCGCCTCGCACCCGGCGATAAGCGCTGCGATGGAGGCTGTCGCGGGGTCGCTCGGCCTCGTGCACAGCTTGGCCAAGGCCGCTGAGAGTCCGGTGACCGCCACCGCATCGATTCCGCAAGTTGACGAACCAAGCCCCGTCACGGCTCCCCTTCCAAAGCCGGCGCATGACCTCGCGATGGCGGCCACCGTTAGCGCGGCAGCCGTTGGTGCGCCGTTTGGCGCGCCGTTTGGTGCGACCGCGCCGCCGCCTGTGGGCTATCCGCCCGCCGCCTTCGCTGCACGCCCTTTGCAACAACCACAGTGGCAACCTCCACGACCGGCTGAGCCAGAGCCGAGCCTCATCGCGACACCCGGCATCGATCCGAGCCTCGCGCTGATCAACGCTGATCTCGGCGCGCACAGCGCGACGAATTTCTACAAGGGACTCGCTGGCAACGACATCATCGAGCACGGCGGCATATTTGTCTCAACGTACAAATCTCCCGCGCTCGGCACGCCGATCCGGCTGCGCATTTCGCTCCCTGGCGGTTACGAATTTGACGCCCAAGGAATTGTGAGGTGGCGGCGCGAAAACGAGGGAGACGGCGAAGGCGCAACGCCCGGCTTCGGCGCGCAGTTCACGAACATCGCGCCTGAGGCAAAGCACCTGATTTACCGTTACGTGCGCAATCGCGAGCCGCTCTTTCACGATGATCTTTAGTGATGGTCGAGGTGGGAGGAAGCCTTCCCCCCTCGAGCTCCCCCAGC
>CAMBEV010000216.1 GCA_945865595.1 Nannocystis exedens
AGAGCGTCGAGCCCTGCCAAATCTCTCTGGCCGTCAAATAGTGATAGTTGGAATCCGCGCTTGGCATCTGACCCTTGACGGCGAGCAGGACGCTGAAGGCGTAGGCGAACGCAGCGAAAAAAACGAGCAGTGCGCCGGCGACGTGCCTAAAGGATTCGCTTCTGAGTAACCTGACAGTCAATGGCGTTGACGGCATTCAAAGAGCCTTATGGAGTCTAGCGCGGTTGTTCAGTCTACCAGTCGGCGTGGTGATGCGGCTAGGTTACGGCGTACATGGCAGGCTCAGACACACCGGTCATGCGGCAGTACCTCGCCGCGAAAGAGCAGCATCCTGACGCGCTCGTCTTCTTTCGGCTCGGCGATTTTTATGAGCTCTTTTATGAAGACGCGACAGTTGCCGCCAAGCTGCTCGACCTCACGCTCACCTCGCGAAACAAGAATGCCGCTGAGCCGATCGCGATGGCGGGTGTCCCATTTCATGCGGCGAGTGGCTACATCCAGAAACTGATCGATGCTGGTTACAAAGTGGCGCTGTGCGAGCAGATGGCCGACCCGTCGAAGACGAAGGGCATCGTCCCCCGCGAAGTCGTGCGCGTGATCACGCCTGGCATCGCGTTCGACGAGGGTGCGATCGCGGCGCGTGAAAATCACTTTCTCGTCGCGATCGATCGCAGCGCTGAGCTTTACGGTATTGCCGCGCTCGATCTGTCGACCGGCGAGTTTGTAACGTGCGAAGTTGCCAATGCCGGTGAGATCGTGGCTGAGCTCGTGAGGCTTGAGCCTCGCGAAGTCTTGCTGGGTGCGGAAGTTGAAGGCCTTCGCAAGACGATTGAGCAGTTGCTTCCACGGTGTCCCACTCGAAGTGACGGCAAGCTCGACGTAGAGGTCGACACGACGATTGCGGCGATGGTTGGCGAAGGTGTGCCCGTGGCGGCGCGTGCGCTCGCGAAAACCGCTGCGGCGCGATGCCTGCGCTATGCACGCGATTGCGAGCGCGGGAAATCGTTGCCCATCGCCCGCCTTGTTGTGTACGAGCCTGGCGACGCGCTCGTGATGGACGAAACGTCGCAGGCGCACCTTGAGCTCATTCGTTCCCAGTCGGGTGACAAAAAGGGGTCGCTCCTCGCGGAGCTCGACGAAACGTGCACAGCGAGTGGCGGGCGCCTCTTGCGAAGGTGGTTGCTCGCGCCGAGACGCAACGTCGCTGAGATCCGTCGTCGTCACGACGCCGTCGCTCTGTTCGTTCAGCAGCCGCGCTTACGACAGGAGCTTCGTGCGGCGTTGGGCGAAGTGTTCGACCTTGAGCGCCTCGCCGTGAGAGTTTCGCTCGAGCGTGCGACGCCCAAAGATCTCGTTGCGATTCGTTCGTCGCTGCTTGTGTTGCCAACGATCGAACAATTGTTTCGCTCCCTCGATGAGCTAGTGTTGCGCGAAGCGTTTGGCGACGCAGCCGACGCTGCGGTTGATCCATGCGCCGATCTCGCGACGCTTTTGTCGCGTGCGGTTGGCGACGATCCGCCATTCAAATTGGGCGATGGAAAAGCGATCCGTGACGGTTACGATTCGGAGCTCGATCGCACACGTTCTCTCGCGCACGACGGCCAGCGCCTCATCGCAGAACTCGAGGCACGCCTCCGCGAGTCTGCCCACATCGCCAGTCTGAAGCTGCGGTTCACGCGCGTCTTCGGCTGGTACATCGAGGTGACCCGGTCGCATCTCGCCAAGGTGCCCGATGGCTGGCGGCGCAAACAAACCATCTCAACGGGTGAGCGGTACACGACCGACGAGCTTGACCGGCTCGCCGAAGAGCTCGCGCACGCCGAAGACCGCTGTCAGAGTCTCGAGGCTGAGTTGTTTCGCGATCTCGTGCGCAACGTTGCAGGTCAGGCGGGACGGCTGCACGCGGTCTCCGAGCGCCTTGCGCGCCTCGACGTTCTTTCGTCGCTTGCCGAAGTCGCGCACCGCCATGACTACACGCGGCCCGAGGTCGACGACTCGCTCGCTCTCGAGATTGTCGACGGACGCCATCCCGTGGTGGAGCGCCTTGCGGCCGCGGGTCGATTTGTGCCAAACGATGTTACATTATCGGCCGAAGAGCGTGCGGTGGACCCGTCGCTCTGGCTCGTGACCGGGCCGAATATGGCGGGCAAGTCGACATTCATGCGCCAGGTTGCGCTCCTCGTAGTGATGGCGCAGATGGGCTCGTTCGTGCCGGCCAAGCGCGCACGCATTGGCGTCGTCGATCGCGTGCTCACACGCGTCGGCGCCAGCGACAACCTTTCTCGCGGCGAGAGCACCTTCATGGTCGAGATGAAGGAGACCGCCCAGGTCCTGCGTCAGGCGACGAGGCGGTCGCTTGTGGTGCTCGATGAGATTGGCCGCGGAACGAGCACGCATGACGGTCTCGCAATCGCATGGGCCGTCGCTGAGTACCTCCACGATGTGATCGCCTGCCGATCACTTTTCGCGACGCACTACCATGAGCTCACCGAGCTGACCCAAACGCGCAGGCGTGCGGCAAATTTTAGCGTGAGCGCGCGCGAGTACGAACGCACCATCGTGTTTTTTCACAAAGTGCAAGCAGGTGCGGCTTCGCGCAGTTACGGCGTTGCGTGTGCCCAGCTCGCAGGCGTTCCAGAGCCTGTTCTTGCGCGCGCGCGCACCTTGCTCGAGCAGTTTGAGAGCGGGCAGCCGTTGCGCCCATCGAGGCGCCAAAATGTGCCGCAACTCGATCTGTTTGCGCAACAGGTCGAGAAGGCGGCACTTGAGCATCCCGCGGTGCAGACGCTTCGGCATGCAAAACTTGAAGAAATGACGCCCATCGATGCAATCAAGTTTATTGACCAACTGCAAAAGATGATCGCGACATGACCGCGCGCGCGTCCCTTCTCGGGCGCCTTGCGATTGTGGCTGCTGCCGCGGCTTGGGGAACGTGGATTCTCTTCCTGCGGGCCGCAGAGAAATGTGGCCCGACGCATGCTGCGATCGAGTCGGTCGTGATGATGGGGGTGATCACGGTGGTGTCGGCCGGGGTCGCGCTGAGGGAGCGTGCGCCGCTGCCTCGTGAGCTTGCGCCGTGGATTGGCGTTGGGCTCCTGGGCATCTTCGACGCCGTCAATGTCATCTGCTTCTTTCGCGCCTACCAAACGACGAGTGTGGCCATCGCCGTGCTTACGCATTACCTCGCGCCGATATTTGTAACAATTGGAGCGCCATTTGTCCTGGGCGAACGGTTTACGCGTAGGGGCGCCATCGGTTGCATGGTCAGCTTCGGCGGTCTCGTGCTGCTTCTTGCGCCGTGGCAGGCCCCCTTGTCGAGTTTGACCGGCGCGGCCTACGGAACGACGAGCGCGGCTTGTTATGCGGTGAACATTTTCATCAACAAAAAATTTGCATCCAAATTCACTGCTGCGTCACTGATGGCATGGCACGGTGTGATTGCGACGCCGCTTCTTGCGCTCTTCGTACCCCCCGGTGCGTGGGACGTGCTGCCGCACCAGTCGCTGCTCTTCTTGCTCGCGGGGTCGCTTTTGCTCGGGGCGATTGCCGGCCTGGTCTTCGTATGGGGGTTGCGGCGCACGCCATCAAATGTCGCTGCGACACTTACATTTGTGGAGCCACTCGTTGCGGTGCTTGTAGGTGCGCTTGTGTACGGTGAGAAGATGGGCCTCGTGGGAGCCGCTGGCGGCCTCTTGGTGCTCGCCGGCGCGTATGGCGCAGCTGTTCGATGACGTCCATTCTGTAGCTAGAGCTTGGCTAATCCAAAGTGTGACTTTGTATTAACCGGGCGACCTCAGGCGCGAGCTGAAGCGTGTTTGTCGGCCTTCTTTGTCGTTTTGCCGCCAGATTTTTTCGCGTTCTTCTTGTCTTGTTTCGACAGCTTGAGCCCTTTGCTGACGAGCGTCGTGGCTTCGGCCCTCGTGTGGCCTCCGTTGCTCTTGCTGGCGCTCTTGGTCTTGTTGCCGAGCAGGTCGTCTGCAACCTTGGCCGCCCGCGCGGTCTTCTCCCAGCTGAATTGCGGACGACCGAAGTGGCCGTACGCCGCGGTCGCGAGGTAGATCGGCGCAAGCAAGCCGAGCTCGTCGATCAGCGCCTTGGGGCGCATGTCGAAGTTCGCCATGATGTACTTTTCGAGCGTCTCGTCGTCGACTTTACCAGTGCCGAACGTGTTGACGTGAACGCCGACGGGCTGCGCGACACCGATCGCGTAGGCGAGCTGCACCTCGCAACGCTTCGCGAGCTTTGCGGCGACGATCGTCTTTGCGACGTAGCGCGCGTAGTAGCAAGCCGAGCGGTCAACCTTCGAAGGGTCCTTGCCCGAGAAGGCACCCCCGCCATGACGGCCCATGCCGCCGTACGTGTCGACAATGATCTTGCGGCCGGTAAGTCCGCAGTCTCCCATCGGTCCACCGACAACGAAGCGCCCGGTCGGGTTGACGTGGAACTTGGTGTTCTTGTCGATCAGACGCTTGGGGATCACCTTGGTGATGACCAGATCGATGATGGCCTCGCGCAGCGTCTTTTGCTTCACGTCTTCATCGTGCTGCGTACTCACCACGATCGCGTCCACGCGAACAGGCACGTCGTTCTCGTACTCGAGCGTCACTTGCGTCTTGCCATCGGGGCGCAAGAAATTCACGGCCTTCTTCTTGCGGATCGTGGCGAGCTCGAGTGCGAGCTGGTGGGCGTAGTCGATCGGTGCCGGCATGAGCTCGGGCGTCTCGTCGGTTGCGTAACCGAACATGAGGCCTTGGTCGCCCGCCCCCTGCTCCTTATATAGACCCGCGCCTTCGGTCACTCCCTGTGAGATATCGGGGCTCTGCTGCTCGATGGCGGTCAGGATCGCGCAGGTGTTGCCGTCGAACCCCATCGCGGAGCTATTGTATCCAATGCCAGTTACAGTTTCGCGAACGATCGCTGGGATGTCGACCCAAGCGTCGGTCGTGATCTCGCCCGCAACCACCACCATGCCGGTTTTGGCCAGGGACTCGCATGCCACGCGTGCGCGGGGATCCTTCTTCAAGATGGCGTCGAGGATCGCGTCCGAGACCTGGTCGCACAGCTTGTCTGGGTGCCCTTCGGTGACCGACTCGGAGGTGAAACGATAACGCGCCATGGTGAATCCTTTTTGGTGGGGTCGAATCGCGGGCGAACGCTGCCCTGCAGCCGAAGGGCTACTACCGGTTCAGAAAAAAAACGACAGCCCCAACGCCGCCGCCGGGTACCCAAGACGCAACACCAACGCCTGCTTGTTCGAGAAGTGCACGCGCATGCCGATCGCGATGGCAGGAAAGACGCGCGCCTTTCCATCGCTGAACGTGTATCCGAACCCGAGGCCAGGTTCGAAGAACGCAGAGAAGCGCCTGTGAAAGTGGAAGTTCCACTGCATGACGACCGGGATTTGCATCGTGTTACTGCTGTCGTGAAACAGAAGGTCGAGTCCCACGCCGATTCCGACGCTGTTGTTGATCTCGGGCACAAGCCCTTCGTGCGACAGCGGAAATGTGAGCCTGACGCCCGGGCCAACGCCTGCGCCGTAGCCGCGGTAGTGAGCGAAGCCAAAGGCCATGTGGGGCTCAACTTCGAGTGCGTAGTGCGGGTGTGCGGCTGGTTGCGTGATGCTCCCGCCTTGCTGTGCGGTCGCGATTCCACAGACGAGACTCGCTCCAAGCACTCCGCAGGCGAGCGCCCCTAAACGTAGCTTTCGAAGTTTCATTTTGATGCTCCCGGCGGTCTGAGATGGGTCGCGATCACCAGCGTGGCAGGTGGTCTAAAGGTGAGGGGGACGTCGGGCCCGCCAGTGTGCTCATAGAAGGCGCGTGCAATGCGTTCGAAGCGCGCGTCGCCAAGTTCTTCCCACATGCGCCTCATCGTGCACGACTCGCGCATCGCACTCATGAAGAGCTCTGCGGTGCGAAAGCTCAACGTGTGGCGTACCACGCTGTGGCGCACCATCTCGAGCCCAGCATCGTCAAGAAGCTTGCGCATCGACTCGCGGCGCGCTCCGTCGTAGGTGTTGGGCCAGGTGCGTGACGGCTCGAGCTCACGTGCGCACTCGCGCAATAGTTCAAATGGTTGACCATCTTCGCTTGGCCCCCACACGAGGATGCCGATCTTGCCCTGCGGCGATAGCGCGCCCGCCCAGCTGCGAAGCGCGAGGGCTGGGGTCGGCACGCCGTCATCGCGCCCCTCTTGCCCGCCTTGCACGGAGGGGTCGAGTTGCCAAAGGCCAAACGCGCACACGATTGCCTCCCACGGGCCGCCGCTCGCGTCGGTTGCCTCGGCCACCGCGAACTCGGACCGGGTTTCGAAACCACCGCTGCGCAATTTCTCAGCAGCGACGCGAATCATCTCGCCGCTGCTATCGGTGGCGCGAATGAACCCGCGGTCGCCAACCACGCGTGCAAGCGCCACGACCTCGGCGCCGGGGCCGCACATGGGAACGAAGACGCGCTCGCCGCCATGAAGGGAGAGCTCGCGGACTAGATCAAGGTGGTAGGGGACGAAACGCGGGGCCCACTCTTTCAAGTAGCC
>CAMBEV010000217.1 GCA_945865595.1 Nannocystis exedens
AACGTGACCCTCATGTACCCCGGTTCCTTTGACGCGCCGTCGCACGCCGGAATGACCGTCTCGGTGACGAGTGCGTGAAAGAACTCGCGCTCGGACTTCGCGTTGAGGTTGAAGTCCGCAGCAATGATCGATCCGTCCTTGCGCGCGTATGGGGTCTTCCATGACTGGTCGATCCAATCGTAGACCTCAGGCGACATGCCGAAGCCGATCTCCATCTTGAGGTGCCCGTACCTGGGCATTCCGACCCTCTCCACCGTCGACGTGTCTACCTGCGGGATCTGTATGCCGCCACCACTCACGGAGCGAATATATCCAGCAAATTGACCATTGAGGTTGAGCGCAAAGCGACCCGTAACGTGCGACCTTGTTGTGGCGCCTTGTGAGGCCTCGTCTGCAACGTCATCTGACGTACCGGAACTGCATGCCGCAAGGGCGACGGCTGCGGAGATGCCGAGGAGCGAGAGAAGCGGGGCTGTGCGTTGTTTCATGGTGGATGCGTCGTACCGCGCAATCGCGATCGCGCATGTCCTCACAACGGATGACCCAAGTCGCCGAGTCGGTGCTGCATCACCGAAAGGCCGCAAAACACGGCAGTTTCCGCGCGAAGCACCCGCGTCCCGAGCCGAAGGGCCCAGGCGTGAGCGTTCTCGAGGCGCAGTCGTTCGTCATCCGACCAGCCACCCTCCGGACCGATCGCGAGCACATAGTCGCCCGATACCGGAAGGCCCTGAAAGGGATCTGCCGAGGCAAGCGCGCGATCGTCCAGGAAGAACGCGCGCGTCGCCTTCGTCCAATAAGAAGCGGCGAGAGCATCGCCGAGCGCGACGATCTTCGATACTTCAGGAATGCTCGCGCGACGACATTGCCGACTCGCCTTGAGCGCTTGGCCTTGCCACGCCCACGGTTTCTCTTTTTCGAGATCCGCGCGCTGCACGCTGTGATCCGACAGAACCGGTACGATGCGTACACACCCAAGCTCCGTCGCCTTTTGGGCCACCGTGATCATGCGCTGACGACCAAGCACCGCGCACACGAGCGTGATGCGCGCGGGCGACTCAGGCGATCCATTCATCGCTTCGTAAACGAGTGCCTCGCCGCCTTCGCTGGAGATCGACTTGAGGCTCGCGCGAAAAAAGTTGTCGCTCGCATCGACGACGGTGAACGCCTCGCGCGGATTGATCTCGCGGAAGCGAAGCGATTCTGCAAACGCAGAACCGAAAGCGAACGTCGCGTCGATCGTGAGGACCGCCTGGCACCTGAGCGCGGCGTGAGGCGGAGTGAGGGCGGTCATGGCTCACGTGGCATACCAAGAACTTCGTCCGCCCGTCTCGCGGTTCTGCACGCGTAAGCCAATGGGGTGACTTGCGGCTCAACGAAGCGACTGGCAAACCGCAGGTCTGGCCATGGAGACCATTCGAATGAGACACCTATTCCTAATTGCGTTCACCCCGTTTGCCTTTGCCGCTTGCGCCGTCGACTCGATCGACGATGCCGATGGCACGAATGAGTCAATGCTCGCGGCGTCGAAAGCCAAAGCTCCCGCAACAGCGGCGCATGTCGTCAAACTCATCTCCGCGCTCCAGCAGGCCGCAACCACCATCCGAGAGCAGGCAGGCAGACCCATGGGTGACGGGCTGACCGCTGAGCAGCAAAAGAACTACGCGCTACAGACAGCGCTCCTTAGCTCGATCGCCGACCGGCTCGGCGACCTGGGCGGCAATTTTGGCGATACGCCGGGCCTGAATGGCGGCGACATGATGCAGAAGATGGCCGCGATGAACATGCAGTTTCTCGCCCTGCAGGAAGCGACGCAGAACGAGTTGCGAAAATTCCAGACTCTCTCGAACGCAAGCAAGGCAAGGCATGACATCGCGATGAACGCGATTCGGAACCTGAAGGCGTGATTGGCGGAGCCAGCAATCGCTGCAACACTGAGCGCCATGGCAACTTTTGCAGTAACCGGTGCAACCGGCGGCGCTGGCCGCGTGTTTTGTGAACGCGCGATTGCGGACGGTCATCACGTTCGCGCTCTGGTCCGCTCATGCGACAAGGCGCGTGAACTCGAAAGGCTCGGCGTCGAACTGGTCGAGGGCTCGCTCGACGACGCAGCGTCGCTCGACGCTTTGTGCAAGGCGCGCGACGTGCTCGTTCACGCAGCGGCCCACGTGGGCGATTGGGGCGACCGCGACACCTTCTTCAGGGTCAACGTCGACGGCACGCGCAACGTCTTCGAGGCCGCAGCGCGCCAAAGCGTAACGCGTGCAGTGCATATTTCGTCCGTCGCCGTGTATGGCCGTCCTCGCGAAGGCAACATCACCGAAACGCGTGCCCCCCAACTCACTGGCGCCGTGTACGAGGACTCGAAGATCGGAGCCGAGCGAGCAGCCTTCGAGGTGGGAGAAAAATCCGCACTCGAAGTGGTCGCGCTGAGGCCCCCTGTGATCTTTGGGCCGTACGACCGTGCATTCGTGCCACGGGTGTTACATTTGCTCAAGAAGCGGATGGCGTTGCTTGTCGACCGGGGCGAGGCGTCGCTCAACTGCGTCGATGCTCACGACCTGGCCGACGGCATCTTGCGCGCTTCAACCGTCGATGCCGTGAAGGGCGAGGCGTTCAACCTTGCGTCGATGCCTGTGCCAACCATCGCGCAGGTAGTCAAGACCATTGCCGAAGCAGCCCACCTGCGGCCACCCAGCGTATCCCTCCCCTTCCCGCTGGCACTCGCCGCAGGCATCGCGATGGAACGCGTCTTTGCAATCGCAGCGCCCACGCGTCCACCCCCGCTCTCGCGTCAGTTGGTCATGCAGATGAGCCTGCGCGTCGTCTACGACTCCTCGAAGGCGCGAGAGGTGCTGGGGTGGCAAGGCGGAAGAGCCCCGCTCGACGCGCTCGCAAGAACCGTACGCGAGCACTTCGTCAACTAGCCGAACTGTTCATCCTCGCGCTTCAGTGGATTTCCTTGCAGCAGTAGCGGCCGGGGAGCGACGTGTTCGGGGACATACAATTCCATTGATTGGGAAACCCGGCGTAGGGCCCGGATTTGCACGTCCCGTTGTCCGCGCATGAGCACATATGCGCGTACGGATACCCGGTGCTCGCCGTCGTCGTCGTCGTACACAACGTACTCGTCGCGTTATATTTAGGCGCACCGCACGTTTGCTTGACGCCACAGTCATCGACAAAGGCGCCACAGCCGTACCCCTTCGTCGCACACGTGTACCTCGGAACGCATGCCGCAGCGGTGCACGCGCCTGTCGTGTCGCACCCTGTACCCGCCGCACAGATGCCGCAGTCGACGGTGCCACCGCAACCGTCGGAGACCGTGCCGCAGTGACGCGCCCCCCAGGCATCCTCGCGCGTCTTCTTGGTGCAGCCACATTGGTTGGCTACGCCAGTGCCTCCACATGATTCAGGTGCTTGACAACTGCTGCATGTGAGCACGCCGCCGCAACCGTCGGAAATGGATCCGCACTGACCCTTGCCACATGCCGTAGCGGGAGTGCACGGCGGCGCTTGGCACTTTCCGGCGCTACACGATTGACCGGTTGGGCAAGATCTGCCGCACTGTAGGTCTGCCCCGCCACAGCCATCGGGAAAGGTGCCGCACTCGACTTTGAGCGATGCGCAGGTAGCTGGCTCGCACTTGCACGCATGATCGCTCGCGCATTGAGAAGGGGCGTCACACGGCTTACACGTAACGGTGCTGCCGCAACCGTTGTCGCCCTCGCCACACTTCCATCCCTTGTCGTCGCACGTCTGCGGAATGCACCCGAGACCTCCGTCGTCGTGCGCACCACCGTCGGACTTCTTCGCGCCGCCGTCTGTTGTGAACGCCGAAACATCGGTGCCCTCAACGAAGGCCGTGCCGCAACCACCGAGAAATAGAAAACAAAAGAAGGTGCGTGTCATCGATGCTTCAAGGAGTGTGAGCGACCAGCGGGTCGCCGCCAGAACAAATGTCCCCAACGCGTCACAAATAGGCGCTCTGCGATTACAATTGGCGCATCAGAAGCGAAGTGTGAGATCGAGTCGCACACCCTCGTACGCTGGGAAAAATCGACATACACCACTCACGCATCGCAACCCACCGCGCTGCTGTCCTGCAAAGAGGCGCACGCTTGAGTTGCTTGCAAACCGATAGAGGATGAACCCGTTCACATAGAACGTCGGCACGCCGATCTGCGTCGTGTACTCGACGCCCTGACTGAACACCCACTTGGGCGCAATCTTGAACGCGGTGTAATGCTCCCCTTGCACCCACGGTCTCGAAACACCGTCGACCGTGTTTTGGGCCTCCTCGTGACGCTGCCTGTGCCGGCCGGTGAGCTCGAATGAGTACGCACCCTTGATGTACTTCGTGAGCGTGTACTGCATGGAGGTCTCTCGATAGAAGAGCTCGCCGCCGACCGTCTTGTTGTCGCGCACGCCCGCGGACACAAAGAGCTGCGATCGGTTCTTGTCGAACTGCCACTCGAACCCGGTGAGGCCATCAAGCACGGTGGTGTGCGCCTCGGAGGCCACAACGCCCGCGGGCGTGCGACCCAGTTCGTCGCACCGACCCGACAGGGTCTCGGTCTTGGAGTGCGCGTAGATCCCTTGTCCGTACATAAAAAAGTTGGGCAACAAACGGACGTCGACGCGGTAGCGACCTCCATTCACGCACGCGTTGAACGCACCATAGAGATTGTCTTGCGTGATTAGCTCGCCGGTCGGCTGCGCGGTATACGAAACCGCGCTGAGCTCGGGCGCGTAGTTCCCATCGATGCTTGCTGCGACAGGGTAGAAATTGCGGTTGCTCTTGACCTCGAGCGTATGCGTGGTCTTGCCTGCGCTGATCGTCGCGGCGGCGTAGAGGGCATTGCCATACCGCGACGCGGTGGGGTCGTCGAAGGCGACGAAGGGCTCGCGATGCTGAAACACGCCCTCGACGTAGAGTTTTCCTTTGCCCCACAAACTAGGCAACTCAATTGACTGTCCGACCATGTTGACCTGGCGAGAAGAAACCGCCGGGTTGTAGCCGTTCAGCGAGGAGGCAAAGTACGCGACGTCGTTGGGCTCACACGATCCGAGAGGCGACGACAGGAGGCCCGAGTCATTCGTGCGCCCGTACGAATCGTACGAGTAGGGGGCGCACCGCCAGAACACGCTTCCATGCGTGGAAAAAGTGACAGGCCAGCCGCGACCCAACTGCACTTGCGCGCCGATCACGCGGTCAGAACCGTAGATGCCCTGCGGCCCTCGTGTGTCTCCCACCTGCGCCTGGCGCACGAAGAGGGAACGCCCCGTCGCTTCGTCGATACGAGAAGGATTGGCGAGCCCACCGACAAATGTAACCGACACTGGGTCTTTTTGCCACGACACCTTGAGGCCTCGCACCGTGTTGTCGATGCCGAGGTCGTCGAGCTTGCGCATCGAAAGTACGAAGCCTCGCCCAAACTGCGCGTAGGCATCGCCAGCCGTCACCTCAAGGCCAGGCCGATCGTGCGTAAGCCACATTTTTGCTGGGTAGATAGTGCTGCGGAAGCGTGAGAGACCATCGCGCTCGAGCGTGACCGGATTCTCGTGAAGATCGACGCGGTCTTGCGGCTTGCGCCAGTACACGGACGAGTCGAGCCGCAAACCTGCCGTGAACCCATTCCACCGCAGCGCAAGGTTCAGCCGGTTGATGAAGTTGCCGTAGCCGTGGTTGAGCTCACTCTGGCCCTGATCGTACCGCGCGTCGAACTGTTGCCCGAGCACCGACGTGTTGGTGACATCGAGCACAACCGGCTTGTTCGAGAGCTTACCGAGGTCGACGGCGTGGGCCACGCCGCACAGGAGCCATAGGAAACTGCAACCGATCGATATCGACGCGCGCACGAATGTTCGGAAACTTTACTGATTTGGCGCGTGCGGGTCGAGCGTCTTCTTGAGGTCGGCTTCGATCAGGTCTTCGTCGCCTGGGTTGAAGCCCTCGCGAACCTTCACGACCTTGCCAGAGCGATCGATGATCACGCTGAGTGGCATCGCCTTCTTCGGATTGTAGAGACTCGCAACGCGTGAATCTTCGTCGAGCACGACCGGGAACGTGAGGTTGTAACGCGCCTTGAAGCTCGAGACTTCTGCAGCCGTTTCGGGACCGTCCATCGCCACACCCACCACAAGCAAGCCCTTCGACTTCATCGCCTTCGACATGGCCTCGACGTGTGGAAACGCCACCTTGCACGGCTCGCAATACGTCGCCCAAAAGTCAAGCAAGATGACTTCTTTGCCGAGGTGATCGCTCAAGCGAAACGTGTTGCCATCGGTGTCGCGCGCGGTGAAATCAGGGGCTGTGGCTACACCGAGGCGCGCAAGTGCATCGGCCTCGCGCATGGCAGTGTCGCGCGCGGTGGCTCCGATCGCGGAGTTGGTCGGCGCCACGGGTTGATTGCCGACAGGGTCAGCCCCACACCCAAGAACGGCAAGACCAAACGCGAAAAAACAGATGAGTCGCATGCCTTATTCCTAGCGCGCGGGCG
>CAMBEV010000218.1 GCA_945865595.1 Nannocystis exedens
CGAATGAGCAAGTCCATCGCGGACCAGGATAAACCCATTACACTGTCGCCGCCGCATGATCGTCCGCCTCCAAGCATCGCTGCTCGCGACACTGCAGATCCCGGAAGCCCTGCCGGATGTGGACACTGCGTCTCTCGCCGATGCGCTCGAGCGCACGTGGTCACGCGTGTGGGTAACACTCGAAGACCAAGCGATCGTCTCAGCTCTCATCACATGGTTCGTCGCCGACGAAGTGCACGTGCTGAATATCAGCACCGCTCCCAGTCGTCAGCGACGTGGCTACGCCCGCGCTCTCTTCGAGGTCCTGCTCGTCGACGCACCGTCCGCAAATGCACGCATCGTCGTGCTCGAAGTTCGCAAAGGCAACGCGCCCGCAATCGCCCTCTACGAATCGTTCGGCTTTCAGGTAACCGGCGTGCGCCGCTCCTACTATCGCGACGGCGAAGACGCGCTAGACATGACCTGCGTCCTTAGACCCCCCTAACAACCCGCGCCGCGCCGCGCCCGCCCGCCGCCAGCGCCCTAAGCAAAAAACACCCTTCCAGCACCCCCATCGCACCCAAAACGCAGACGAGCTTCCCACGCAGTGGGATGCGAGCGGGTAGGTCACCACCACAACATGCGAGAGCATGTTGCACGCCCAGCTAGTCAATCTACTTTACAACGCGTCACGCGCTAAAGGAAGATGGGGGGCGTGGGGGGAGAAACCATCCGGTTTCTGCCCCCCACATTAACCTGGTGCCCAAAACACATGCGGCAGCTGACCACGGTGACTGAGCGCGAGCCAATCCATCAACCCAGCGACGGTCACGTGCACCAGAAACCCCTGGTAAATGCTCTTCGTTCGGATGCTGAGCGAACCAAGCGCGATGCCCGCGATGATGGCCCCCATCGCTTCGAGGTACGGCTTGCCGTAGTGGATCATGCAGTACGGCACCGCCATCGCAAAGATCGCCCCCGACCCGAAGCTCTTCTTCAGCGCTGCGACCCAGAAGCCACGGAAGTACATCTCGAGCGCGAAGAACTGCACGAAGTACATGGACTCCCAGAGAAGGAAGTCGCACCAGCTGCGCGACGAGTGCTTGTAGAACGGATAGTACGCGCCGAAGTCCGGCTGCTTGCTCACGACATACATGGCGGGCAAGACCACGAGCAAGAAGAGGCCGTAGATCCAAAAGTGTTTGAAGAAACCCTTCGTGCGCAGCCCCATGTCGAGCAGCGAGTCTTCGCGAAAGATCAGCTTCCAGAGCGGAAAGGGAACCAGCACGTACCCAAAAATGCGCGTGCCGGTCCACCACCCGAACGTGTAGAGCTCCTCGTACTTGGCGAGCTTCCAAAATGTCGGCTCGATGGCGTCAAGTTGTTCGAGAATCGGCTTTACGTGCAATTCGTAATAGCGCCGGTCACCAAAGTACTCTTGCATCGTGAGGATCACCGCGCAGAGCACAAGCGCAACGAACGGCCGCATGTCGGTCTTGCCGAGGTCGTGGAGCGCTTGGCGTTCGCGCTGAGACTCTTCGTCAAGTTCCTTCCACGTTCCGCGGAACATGCGCCATAAGGCGGCGAGCACGATGACCAAAACAGGTATCGGCCAGATCGGCTTTAGCGTTTCCATCCATGTTTCGATCGCCGACGGTGCACTGGGCGGCATGACAAAATAGACCATTACAATCCGTTGCCCTTGGCGAGCGCGGCGCCGTCGGCAAGGCGCTTGAGCGAGCGTTCCTTGCCGAGCAAAGACAGGACGAGGTAGAGGCCTGGACTTGCCGATCGACCTGTGAGCGCCACGCGCGCGGCCTGCGCGATGTCCTTGATTTGCAGGCCCTGCGCCTCGAGCCATGCGTGTGTGCGGTGCTCGATCTCGCTCTCTGTCCAATCCTCGACGCTCGCGTAGAGCGCTTGGATCGCTTCGAGCTTCTGTGCACTCTCGGGCGTGAGAAATTTCAGTACCGCTTTGGGGTCCATTTCGGGCGGCTCACGGAAGAAGAAATCCAAGGCGCTTGCGGCGTCGACGAACGTGATAGCTCGTTCGCGCACTGCCGGCACGACTTCTTCAATGTCGCGTAGAGAGAGCTCCGGTAGTCCTCGCTGGTCAAGAAATGGAACTGTCAACTGTGCGTACTTTCTCGTGGGTGTAAGGCGCTCGCTCTTGAGGTGCTCGTGCTCAATCGCCGAGAACTTCTTGGCGTCAAACTTGCCGTCACCCTTGCCACACGCTTCCCAGTTGAACGCTGCGATAAGCTCATCGAGCGAGAACACCTCTTGATCGCCGTGCGACCAGCCGAAACGCGCAAGGTAGTTGAGCACCGCTTCGGGTGAGTAGCCCTGGTCGCGGTACTCGGCCACGCTGACTGCCCCGTGGCGCTTGGACAGCTTCTCGCCACTCGGAGCGAGCATCATGGGCAGGTGCGCAAATTCGGGCGGCGCTACGCCGAGCGCTTCGTAGATCAAGATCTGCGGCGGTGTATTGACCATGTGGTCACGCCCGCGCGCGACAAGCGTGATACCCATTGTGAGGTCGTCGACGGTCGCGCCGAAGTTGTAGAGCGGGACGCCATCGCTCCGCACGAGCACGAAGTCTTGTTGGGCTGCGTTGGGCGTTATGACCTCGCCGAACACGCAGTCAATGTACTTGACCATGCCGGCGTCGGGCACGCGAAAGCGAACGACGAACGGCCGGTCGGGCTGATCAGCGCGATCGCGGCATGTGCCCGGGTAACGAAACTGCGCCTTTGGGTCGCGCTCCTTTAGTGCCACGCGTTGCGCGTCAAGTTCCTCTTTCGTGCAGTAGCAACGGTATGCCTTCTTCGACGCGATGAGCTTTTCGCTGAACTCTTTATAGATCGCGAGGCGTTGCATTTGAAAATACGGCCCGTGCGCGCCACCGACTTCAGGCCCCTCGTCCCAGGTGAGGCCGAGCCACTTCATCGAGTCGAGAATGATCTGCACGCTCTCGTGTGTGCTGCGCTCCTGATCGGTGTCCTCTATTCGGAGTACAAACGCCCCTCCGGTTTTCTTCGCCCACAGCCAGTTGAAGAGCGCGGTGCGAACCCCGCCGATGTGCAAATACCCCGTTGGCGACGGCGCAAAACGAACGCGCGGAAGGCTCATATACGGCAGGGATACCATGCTTTTGCGCGCGCTGGCGTACGGCGGGCTCGCACCGAACTTGTGGAAGAGGGTTGACGAAATTGACCGCGTAAGCGAGATCAGAAGCCATGAAAAAGTCGATGATCACTTTGGGTACCGGCGTCCTTCTCGTGGCGGCTTGTTCGAGCGCCACTTCGGTCGATGCCGAGCTGCAAGAGTATCGTGACAAGGTCGCGGCATGCGTTGGCAACGCAACCACGGAGCAAGTTGCAGAGTGCAAGCAGAAGGCGACCGGCTACGACAAGCTTCTCAAGGCCGAATGCGTTGCGGTCTACGCGCGGGCCTACGACTGCATGCTCGGCACCGCGACGTGCACGAACAAGACCATTCAGTTTGATGAGGCCAAGGCCAGCACGACCTGCAAGACGCAACTGGATGAGGCCGCGAAGTGCCAAGAGCAGCCGGGCACCGCTACCGGCGCACAGCCCCAGAACGTCAATGCGCGTCTCGTTGCCGAAGGCCAGAGCGACAACCACGCAGCTACGCGCGCGGAGGTCTTTCGTCGGCTATCGGGGATGGTCGACGCGGTGCGTTCGAAGCGGTGACGCGCAACGTGGGCCCCGTCACAACGTGGTTGCACGCTTGTTGAAGTCCGACACACCCAAGCGCAACGCAGGCCCCGACACAAACTAATGCACGGTCTGCTGACCGTGCGCTTGCTTCACCGCTTCGTACTCGCCCTCGAAGCTAACGAGCTGCTCGAGCACCACGTTCATGTTCGCCGTGTTCGTTTCGGTCGGCGCGAAGCGTCCTAGCTCCGCCATTTGCCGGCGAATTTCTTGCAGCTGATCGCAGATGTGGCCCAACTCTTCGAGGTCGACCGTGCCGCGGTCCTTCCCGGCGTAGCCATCGCGATACGCCTCGAAGAGCTCGTTTGCCTGGCCACCAAGCAGCAACTGAATGTTCGGCAGCGACTCGCCCTTGCGTGCGGCGCGCACTTCGGTCAACTCGTTCTCATAAATGCTGAGCCTGCTGACGACGACGTCGATGTTCGCTGCGTTGGTGGCGTCGCCTTTGCCCGTGCTTTGAAGCTGCTGCATGCGATGTTGAATTCGCTTCAGGCTCTTGACGATTCGCTCGAGCAACGCGGGGCGTCGGCTTGTTCGCGATTTCCCTGCAAAGTGCACCTTGTAGCCTTCGAATTGCGCGTTCGCGATTGCGGCGAGCATGTTGATCTGCTCGTCGTTGGTCCCTGAGCTTTGCGCCTTTTCGATTTCGGTGAGCTCGCCGCGAAACGAGGTGAGAGCCTTGCTCACCACTTGAACGTCGCTGCTCCGCCCCTTCGGTACGGACGCCAGCATCTCTTTGTGGGTCATCTGCAACTGCTCGATGAGGTCAGCGAGCAACCCGGCGTCGCGCGTCGCACGGTTTTGACCCGCGAAGTGCCTTTGAAACTGGGCAAACACGAGGTTTGCTGACGCTGCGAGCCCGGCAAATTTGTCGAAGCTCGGATCCCGCGTTTTGGCCTGCGCGATCGCTTCGCGTTCTTCGCGGTAGAGCGCCAAGTTCTTCTCGGCAGTCTCGGCGATAGGCGCGAGGGCCGCGCGATCGGCGTCGTCGCCTCCGGATGCGGTGAGCTGTGCCGCCACCGACTGGACGCCATCGATGAGGGCATCGAGGCGATCAAGCTCACGCGTCGCGCGCGCTTTGTTCGCGAAGTGCGCGTCGTACTCGTTGGTGATGGCTTGGAGTTGGGCGGAAAGACGTTCTGCGATAGCTGACATGGGCTGGGTAATCTCGCGCACCTTGGGCACGTCGACAAGAGGGCTCGAAAAAGGCAGAAAAATGCTAGCGATTGCCTACCCAGCCGCCCGCTGCTATTCGTCCGCACCCCAATGACCGCGTGAGTCATCTCATGCACCCTTTGAAAGGAGGCCACCGTGGCCAAGAAATCACCGCTCCAGCTCGTGAAAGAACAGTTTGGCGACAAGGCAAAGCTCGTCGAGGCCGTCAAGGGCTTCACTACCGAGGACCTTTGGCTCGGTCGCACCAGTGCAGACAAGGGCCTTGACCTTGTCTCGAACGCGAAGCTCCTGCGCCTGCACGCGATCTTTACCGAAGTGAAGAAGACCTTCGGCTCGCGCACCAAGCTCGTCGATGCGATCCTCGGCGAAGAGAAGCGCGTGAAGGATGGCGGCTACCGGTCGCACTTCGAAAAGTTCCCGGTTCCACGCTTGTTCGACCTGTACAAGTCGGCCGTGAAGCGCAACAAGGATGCGGCAAAGAAAGCCGCGCCGCCGGTCAAGGCCGCTGTCAAGACGGCAGGCAAGTCCGCGAAGCCCGCCGCGAAACCCGCCGCAAAAAAGTGATACGGTCGCGCTCATGGCCGAACTCAAAATCCGTCATGAGCTCAACTGCACCGACGACACGTTTTGGAACAAGATCGTCTTCGATCCCCAAGACACGTTCAATCGTCACCTCTACCACGAACTCCTCAAGTTTCCGAAATATCAAGTCACTGAACTAAAGGACGAAGGCACGCGCATGACGCGCAAGGTGCACATCGAGCCTCCGGTTGAGGGCTTGCCGGGCCCCGTGAAGAAGGCGCTCGGTGACCGGCTTTCGTACCTTGAGGAGGACGAGTTCGACAAGAAGACGAAGCGCCTCATCATCAAGGTGACGCCGAGCACGCTCGCGGACAAAATTCGGATCAACGGCGAGATGTACTGCGAGCCTCTGGGCGAGAATAAGGTCGCGCGCTTTGCGAATTTCACAGTCGAAGTAAAGGTCTTTATGGTGGGCGGCATGATCGAAGAGAAGATCATCGCCGACCTCAAGAAGTCCTACGACACCGCCGCCGGTGCCACGAACGAGTGGCTCAAGTCTCAGGGGTTGTAAGCGTTCCGGCTCCCTCGCCCGCTTGGTGGGAGAGGGCTGGGGTGAGGGACCATGCAACGCTTCCTTTCTTTCGTTTGGATCCTGGTGCGGAAGGACTTCCGCATCGAGCTGCGCACGAAAGAAGTACTCGTCGTTACGCTCTTCTTTTCCGCGCTCGTGTCGCTGGTCGCCGGCATCTCTTTTTACTCGGGTGCGCTTGCGACCTCGGCATTCGCACCGGGCGCGATGTGGCTGCCCCTCGCGTTTGCGGCGGTACTTGCGACGGCCCGATTTTGGGAACGCGAGCGAGAGAATGAAGCGCTGAACGGCATCTTGCTTTCCGCGGCGCCGCGTACCGCAATCTACGTTGCTAAAGTAGCTTTGCTTGTTACGTTCTTGCTCGTCGTCGCGTTTTTGGTCGTGCCACTCGCCGCGCTGTTTTTCCACATCGACCTGCTGGTTTCGGGAACGCAGCTCGCAGCCCTTGCCGTGATGGTGAGCCTTGGTGCGGCGGCGATCAGT
>CAMBEV010000219.1 GCA_945865595.1 Nannocystis exedens
CTACATTTTGGGGGCAGTTAAGGGCATTCCTTCGCCGCGCTGCGTCAGGCCGTCTTTCTGATGGGGCACGCCGCGCATCCGGGCGTTCATCTGGACGGGTACGGCCCTATGGCACTTCAGGCTAGCGCAGCCTTGACGCGTCTGTATCCTGCAGGGCTGTGACACGGAGGCTTACGATGAACAATCGATGGGTAAGTGGGTTTCTCTTTTTAGCCGCGTGTTCGTCGACGACGCCTCCAGCGGGTGACGCCGGAACCTCGCCGCTGACCGATGCCGCAACGATGGCAGATGCGTCGGACGCCGCAAGCGATGCGAGCGTAACAGCGGATGCGAGTACCGAGCCGACTCCGGTCACGTTCACGGACACGGTCTCAATGTTCCACTTGAACGTTCAAGAATACGGGTGGCTGAGCGACTCTGCGGACCTCGTCACCAAGGTGATGGACCTCTTCGATAGCCTCAACCTACGGCTCGATATTTACCTGACCACGTGGATGGTCGATGAGTACGAAACCAAGTACCCGAAGCTGCTCACGCGCATCTTGACGACGCCCAATGTGAGCGTCAGCTACCACACGCGCCCACCGAAGCCCTACCGCGCGAACTTCACCGACAAAGACGGCCACGATTGGTACGGCCTCTGGAACATGGATGCGCAGAAACAATACGACGAGGTCAAGCTGTTCGAGTCGTTCGGCGTTGACCTCACCACCGGGCAGCGAACGACGGTCGAGGGGGGCTTTGTGAAGCTCAAGCGTCTTTACGGCCGCGCGCCCTACGTGGCCGGTGACGAGGCGGATGGCCAGCAGATGCAGACATCCGTGGACAAGGTGTTCAAAGACCTAGGCGTGACATTTGTGATCGGTCACGGTCGCGAAGCCAACGAAGGCGACATGCGCAACGGGATTCCGATGAAGCCCGAGGTGATCGACGCGAAGGTGTTCAACCGGGACTCCTCGCTTGACGGTGACACGTGCATTCTCAGCGAGAACGGCAAGGATGTTTACGATTGCGAAATGGCCAGATGCGCCAAGGCCCAAAAGAAGCCGTGCACCGTTGCGTTCAAGATGCACGACAACGATTTTATCGCCGACGACTCGTGGTGGCTGACCGTCTACAGCAAGAAGACGCCGCCCTGGAAGCCGAGTACGACCTCACCAAAACTTTCCACTGAGGCGAAAGCTACGATGTGGAATCGATACGAACAAATCGTTCGCCGGGCGGCTGAGAGCCAGGCGACCTACGGCAACGTCGGCGCGCGTGACTGGGCCAAGCGGCTGAAGTGACTCCTGAATGCGTCTCCTGAACGGGCAGACGGGCGTTAGGCAGTCGACGCCGCGCAGCCCCACTGGCATACGGATCTCTCGGTTTGGGCAACACAATGTCGCTCTGACCGTGGGAATTCGAACATGCGTAATCACGTTATTTGCGCACTAGGTGCGCTTGTCTTGTCGGGCGCTTGCGGCGAGCGACCGGGCCCGTCCAGTGGTCCCGCTGCCGTCACCGACGTGCGTGTGCAGGTGGTGCATCACCAGGGGGCGCTCGGGCTGCCAACTTTTGTGTGGATCGCGCGCGACGGCCTGCCGCGGTTCAAGAGTGCGCACGACGCTGCAGTCACGACCGCGAAGGGCTTGAGTCGGACCTTCAAACTTGATGACGCCGCGGCTGATGTCGTCAGGTTGATTGATGTACAACCGTCTGGACCATCGTACGTCGCGCGATTCGTCCAGCGCGTGGGTGGCGTCGAGATTTTCAGAAGCGGCCTCAGCGTTCTCCTCAACCGCGACTTCGAGCCGATATCCGCGTCAGGTGCGCTCGCGCCATCGCTTGTTGGCGCCTCCCGACCGTTCGTTCTGGATGAAACCGAGGCTCTCGGGCGTGCTCACCTTGCACTCACGGGAAGCAGCGTTGTCTCTTCGAAGATCGACGTTGCCGACGAGTACCACCGATTTTCCATTCAAGGCCTCGCCCAGCCCGCGCGCGTGAAGCGCGTGTGGTTTCCGCACCTCGATGCGGCGGCGCCCTCGCTCACGCCGGCGTACTACGTGGAACTCATGTTCGCGAACGGGCCGGCCTGGTCGTTCGTGATCGCGGCCGATAGCGGCGAGGAGCTTTTCCGGAACAACCTGGTTCGTAACGATGCCTTCAGCTACCGGGCCTACGTCAATTCGTCAACGCTCTTGCCGATGGACGGGCCGCAAGGTGCCGCCATGTCTCCGCACCCAACCGGGCTCATCGACGGTCAGAAGCTCACGATGGTGCCGCCCCAGCTTGTGACACTTCAAAACTACCCGTTCTCAAAGAACGATCCGTGGCTTGCGCCGGGCACGACCCAAACAAAGGGCAACAACGTTGACGCTTACTCGGACGCAAGTGGTGCGAGCGGTTTCGACGCAACGGACATTCGTGCGGCCGTGACCGCTCCTGGGGTCTTCGACCATGCGTACCTGACGACGCTGCAGCCGGGCGCGAACTCGACCCAGATGCAGGCGTCGGTCACGCAAATGTTCTACGTGACGAACTTCATGCACGATTGGTTCTACGACGCCGGCTTCAATGAGGGGGCCGGCAACGAGCAGGCCGACAACTACGGACGCGGCGGCAAGCAGAACGATCCTGTCCTCGCAGAGATTCAGGATTCGAGCGGCCGTAACAACGCCAACGCCGCGACGCCCGCGGACGGCGCTTCGCCGCGCATCCAGATGTACATCTTCTCGGGCACCAGCGACGCCGACCTGACCGTGGTGGCGCCAGCAGCGCTGGCAGGCAAGAAGCAAGTCGGCCTCGCGAGCGGGTTTGGTAAAGACGCTTTCCTTTTGACGGCTGACGTCGTGGTTGCCGATGATGGTCAGGGCGCCGATGCCTTCGACGCGTGCGAGCCGCTGGCCAACAATGTCACTGGCAAGATTGCGCTCGTCCATCGCGGCACCTGCTCTTTTGTGCAAAAGACTCAGAACGCCCAAACGGCGGGTGCGGCGGGCGTCATCATCGCGAACGTGCCGAGCTCGGCATCGCCAACCGCTGCGCCGTTCATGGGCGGCACGGGACTGAATGTGACGGTGCCCGTTCTCTCTCTCAACCTCGCCGATGGTCAGGCGCTCGAGGCAGCGGTCCCGGGCGGCGCGAGCGTCACCATGAGGCGCGAGCTTCTCACCGACCTCGACGGCGCGCTCGATACCTCGATCGTCGCGCACGAGTGGGGGCACACGCTTTCAAACCGGTTGATCGGCAACGGCAACGGCCTCAGTTACAATCAGGCGGGCGGTCTCGGCGAGGGGTGGAGTGACTTCGTGGGGCTGCTCGTGACCGCGAACCAGGACGATGTGAACTCGCCTGCGGGCGCGAACTGGAACGGCGTGTACTCCAATGGTGCGTACGCGACGTCGGGCAGCGGCGCCGACCTGTACTTCGGCATTCGGCGCGTCCCCTACTCAGTCGACTTCACAAAAAATGCGCTGACGTTCAAACACATCCAGAACGGCAACGCGCTGCCAAACGTACCCACAAGCTACGGCGAAGACGGAAGCTTCAACGCCGAAGTGCACAGCACCGGCGAGGTGTGGGCGACCATGCTTTGGGAATGTTACGTGGGCTTGCTTCGCGATTCGCGACACACATTCGTCCAGGCCCAAGACCGGATGAAGAAGTATCTCGTGGCCTCGCTCAAGTTGACGCCGATCGAGCCAACGTTGCTTGAGGCGCGCGACGCACTTCTCGCGACGGCATACGCAGGAGATGAAGCGGACTTCGTGACCTTCGCGCAGGCGTTTGCGCGGCGTGGCGCGGGCGTCGGAGCGAACGGGCCTGCAAAGGAAAGTCCCGACAACGGGGTCGTCAAGGAGAGTTACTATATCGGCAACGTGGCGACGCTGGTTGACGCGTCCCTCCTCGATGACTCGGTGACGTGCGACCGCGACGGCTTCCTCGACGATGGAGAAACTGGAACTATCAAGGTTACAGTTCGCAACGGAGGAATCGGCACGCTCTCTGCTGCGACCGCGAGGTTCACCTCGCCAGTGCCCGGGATCTCCTTCGGCAACGCGGGCAGCGTCGCGATCGGCGTCCTCAAGCCGTTCGAGACCAAGACAGTAACCAATACCGTTCACCTACGCGGCGGCAGTGTCGTGCAAAACGCTAACGTGATCGTCACGGTGAGCGATCCATCCATCGAGGCGAGCCACTCGCTCGAAGTTGCGATCGCTTCGCGAAACAACGTGGATGAAGTTCCGGCTGCGTCTGCCTCCGATTCGGTGGATACCAAGGAGACTGCTTGGCAAGTTGCGCGCGATCGTCGGCTCCCGAGCACGGCGGGATGGGCGCGCACGGGCGACGAAAAAAATCGATGGTGGAGCGTTCCCAATGCATTTGAAAGCTCAGATCATTTACTGACGACGCCGGATTTCTCGGTCCGCCCACCTGACGGCGAAGCGCGCTTTTCGCTCTCGTTCAGGCATCGCTGGTCGTTTCGTTTCTCGACCCGGCGCAATGTTGATGTCGACGGCGGCGTTGTCGAGATCAGCACCGATAGCGGAAAGACCTGGCGAGATGTCGGCGAGGTCGCGACGGTCGACTACAACACGACGCTCGACGGGAGCTCGCGTGCAACCAATGCCCTTAAGGGGCGCAAGGCCTACGGCAACAAGAGCCCCGGATACCCCGACGCTTGGGTTCAGGCGAAGTTACAAATCAAGCTCGAAGCGCCGTCCGACACGGTTCGCATTCGCCTGCGGGCTGCGACAGGCGACGGCTATTCGTCCGCACCGGGTTGGGATGTCGATGACATCAAACTCGACGACATCGCCTCGACGCCGTTTTGGGCGCGCATGGATCACCGTGACGCGTGCGACGGGAGTGCTCCAGTTGCGAACGCAGGCGAACCGCAGGTTGTGCCCGAGCGTACACACGTCACATTGAGCGGTGGCGGCACCGATCCCGCCGACGCGCCTCTCTCGTTCGAGTGGACGCAGGTCGCGGGTCCTGCGGTAGTCATGCATGGGATGGACACCGCAACGCCGACGTTCGACGCGCCGCAGGTGACTGCGCCTGTGACGATGACGTTTGCGCTGCGTGTGAACAACGGCACTTTGCTGAGCCCGTCTTCGAACGTTGATGTGACGGTCAACCAGCTTGACCAAGCCGTCGGGCTCGGCGGAGGCGGTGGCTGCTCGCATGGCGGAACCCGTCAGGGCGGGGCATTTTCGATGGGAGCCGCCCTCCTCGCCTTTGCCATTGCCCGTCTGCGCGTGCGCACCGCCGCTTCTCGCGCTATGCACAGCGCATGAACACCCAAACTCGCCCCGTTCTCGATGCAAGCCGGGTCTCGCCCGAAGCGCTTGGTCTTCTCACGAGCAAACACACGGATGTCGTCACTGAGGTCGAAAACGCAATCGCCAAGAATGCGATCGTGGTCGTCGGCATGGCGCAAAATCCGCACGTGAGGAAGGTGCGCAAGGCGCTCTCCGACGCGGGCCTTGAGTTCACGTACCTCGAGTACGGCAGCTACTTTTCCGAGTGGCGCAAGCGCCTCGCGATCAAACTGTGGAGCGGCTGGGGAACCTTCCCTCAGGTGTTTGTCAAAGGTGTGCTCGTCGGCGGCGAAGACCTCACAAAAGCAGCGATCGAGAGCGGTAAGATTCGCGAGATGCTGAAATAGTTACGAGGTTACGGGCTCTTCCAACGAAGAGCCGGCTCGCCCCATGACGCCACGGTGCGATCCATAAACTCGCGAACCGGCGCGCTCAGGAGTGAGTAGACGACGGGCATCGTCGGATCTCCGCAGGACTTTGGCGTTGCAGGATGGAACAAGGACGCCGTGGTGGCTCCTGCTGCATCGCCGCCAGTGAGCACCCCGTAGACGACCGGGATCGTGCCCTTCGCTACGGAGTCGTACTCTGCGGTAAAAAGCGGCCCTCCAGAATCACCACGGCAAACGCTTCCCGTTGCGTACTTGAGCCACATCTCTTGAAACTGGTCGACGTCAGTTGCCTTTTTCGAATCGAGCAAGAATCCGATTCGAACTCCACGCATGAGTGCGGCTTGGCGCGTGCCCGTTTTGCCGTTCTCATCCTCGCCGTAACCGGCGACCGCAAAGATCCCACCATTTTTGAGCGCACGGTACGTCTGCAATTTGTGGGGTGATGACCGCCAGCTGTCCCACGTGAGATCCTTCTCGCCAAAGGCAAAGAGCTTGTTTGACGAGAGCTGGCGTGGCTCGACGAATACTACCGTTGCGGGTATCGGCGTTTTTAATGGCTGCAGATGCAGGAGCGCGACATCGGCACCGAGTCCCGACACCCCACCTGACTTGATCGAGGGTGTGTCGCTCGCAATGCTGGCAACCCCATACTTTACCGCGTCCGAACCGTGGACGCCTGCGAGCGGACCGAGGCTAAACACGAAAGCCTCTGGGGAGCGTTCGTAGACACAGTGCTTCGCCGTAAGAACCACGCGAGGCGACAGCATCGTTGCGGTGCATGAGACGTCCTT
>CAMBEV010000220.1 GCA_945865595.1 Nannocystis exedens
GCTCAGTCGAACTGCCGAGGCACAGGCTTCCGCCGGTGTAGAGGCCCGTGAACGCGTAGTTCAAAAAGCGCTCCGAGAGGGCAAGTCCCACGTGCGGTCCTGTTTCGCCGGTGGGCCAAGGCGATACCTTGTCAGCGCGCAGCGCCTTAGGCACCGGAATGCCCGTGGGCATTGGATTGTCAACCTTCGGAACACATGCATTCTGCGGCGAAGCCCGAAGGCCGCCGCGCATCGAAAGCGTGATGCCGTTGTTCGTCTTGTCGTTAACGAGCGCTTCACCTGGCGAGGGGTCGAGCGCGCCACCGGCAGCAAATTGCATGTCAACAGAGCCCTGACTTCCGGGAAGCACACCCGCGAGCAGGTCGCCCACCGAGAGCTTGCCCTCGACACCTAGCAACGACGGGACGCACTTGCCGCGGTCCGAGTCGAAGAGGCAGCGCTTGGCGGTCGCTGGATCGGGCGTGTCAGGGCTCGAGCCTGTGGGGCAATTTGGGGTGATGAGCGGGTTGGGTGACTGGCAGAGCGCATCGCCGAGCGCATCGCGCACCTTGCCGACGACGGAGCTCTTAATTGAATTAAACGCGGCATTTTTGATGGCGGCGTAAATGCCATTACAGACGGATGTAAAGAACCCGCAATCTTTACAAATGCCAATATCGTCCTGCGATAGGCCAATATCTATTTGAGCTGCCTTGGTATCGATCTTGGTAAAACCACTTCGCGGCGAGAGGGTTTCGGCGACCGCCGGCAATTCGATCGAGAGCGAGACCGTTTTGTAGTCGTAGTTCGGTGTCTGGCCGCTGCAGCTGCCCGAACCGAGACCCACACGGAACTCGCCGAGCGCTTGCAGCTTCATGGGTAGATCGCGCAATCGAATCGGCACCGTCCCCTTGAGGCGAATATTCGAGGGTGAAATGGCGTCGATGCGCAGCTTGAGATCTTTGAGTTTGAGGTCGACGTAACACCGAGGCGGATTGGTCGTCGTGCTCGACCCTGTCAGGCAAACCTCTAGGGCTTGACTGCCAAGTACGGGAATGTCGACTGTGGTCGAGGTCTTCGGGATTTCGACTGAATAGACGCCACCGGTCGTTCCCAAAAAGGTTTCGGCGAGCGTTGGTGCGTTGGCCCCCAAGAAATCAAGGCCAGAGCGCGTGATGCGCATCGCTGCCGCTTTGTCGACCGTTTCGCCGGCCGGATACCCGCCCGCAATCGGCTGCATGCAACCGCTCCCGCAGCCTCCACCGCTACAAGCCGCGATTGTCGAAACCGCCACGAGTGAAAGCGCCCACGAGTGCAAAGCCACCCCGCGGCGAAAGCCGCCCGCCAATACCGCACGACGAACCATTCAATCCTCCGGCGGGCGCAGAGCCTCGCCCGGGAAATTGTAACTGATCTTCATCGCGCGGGCACAAGAATGCCCGACAATGAGACACGGCCGCACGCACGGCGAGAAGAGATTGGGACAGGCGCTTATGGAAGATCCAAATGCGCGCCGTAGTCGACAAGCGACACAAAAGACCTCAGGCGCTGGCGAAAGTCCTCTTTGGTCACCGAAAGAAGGCGCGATGGCCCGACGCCTTCGACGCAGAACGAGCCGGCCGCCGATGCAAAGAAGAGCGCCTTTCGTAACGCATGAGGTGACGTTTGATCGGTCGTTGCGAGGTATGAAAACAACCCTCCGGCGAACGAATCACCGGCACCGGTTGGGTCAACGACCTCTTCGAGAGGATAGGCCGGAACGAAGAACATGCCTGCATCGTCGAAGAGCAATGCGCCGAACTCGCCGCGCTTAATAATAACGCGAGACGGGCCCATTTTCTGAATTGCGCGGGCGGCCTTTGGCAAACTGAACATGCCCGAGAGCTCGCGTGCTTCTTCGTCGTTCACGATGAGCAAGTCGACGTGTGCGAGCACCTTGCGGAGCGTCTCGGGTTCGCCTGAAATCCAGAAATTCATGGTGTCCGCGGCGACGAAGCGAGGCTTCTTCACTTGCTGCAAGACGTGCAGTTGGAGCGCAGGGTGAATATTACCCAGAAGCAAGAATTCTGGATTTCGCGCATTAGGCAATATCGTGGGTTGAAAGTGGGCAAATACGTTGAGCTGCGTGTCGAGCGTCTCGCGGCTGTTGAGGTCTGGCGCGTAGCGGCCGCGCCACCGAAACGTCTTTCCCTTTGCGCGCTCGATTCCCTCGACGTCGATGTTGCGCGCGCGCATTTGGTCAAGTACCTTGACGTCAAAGTCTTCGCCGACGATTCCCACGACGCGCGCCGGATGGAGCAGCGACGTGGCGATGGCGGAATAGGTCGCCGCGCCTCCAACGGTGTTATTGAAAACCCCGCTCGGCAGCTCAAGATCGTCAAAGGCCACGGAACCCACAATCAGAACAGGCTCAACACTCACAGTTTCGCTCCTCGATATTTTCTGGCCCGTAAACGTGCCCGTGCCCGTGCCCGATGGCAAGCCGGACGTCACACGCAAGGCCTCAGAGTACGCCGTGACGCAACAACGCCTCGGCGAGACTCGCACGACGCGTTCGACAGGCGTGCTCCGCAATCACAATTGAACGACGCTCGTCGAAGGCGCGATCGAGGTCGTCGTTCAGGATGAGGTAGTCAAAGAGCGCGTAGTGCTCGATTTCTCTCTTGGCGACCGCGAAGCGAGTACGCAGCGATTCTTCGGTCTCGCTCGCGCGGTTTCGCAAGCGGCGCTCAAGCTCAGTCAGCGAGGGGGGCAAGATGAACAGCGCAACGACCTCGGGAATCTTTGCGCGGATCTGACGAGCCCCCTGGTAGTCGATGTCAAAGATGAGCCCCGCACATCCGGGAAGTGTGATCGTGCGCGTGATCTCGGTCAGCGACGTGCCGTACAGGTTGCCGTGGACTTCGGCCCATTCGAGGAACGCGCCCGCGCTGACCTTTGCCTCGAACGCCTCGCGCGTAACGAAGTGGTAGTCCCTGCCGTCCACTTCGTTCGTGCGCGGCGAGCGTGTGGTGTGCGAAACGCTAAACCGAAGCTCTGGGCAGCGATCGAGCAGACGATGGGTGAGGGTGGTCTTGCCTGCGCCGCTCGGCGAGGAGAGAATAATAGGCAAGAACGTTGACGGGATCGCGCTGGAGAAGTTCATTTTCGGGGGTCTGCGTTACTTGACTACAGGCCACGCTTGCGCTTCACGAGATCGCGAGCGCGGGCGTATTCAATATCCCACTCAGGCGTGCCCTCGCGAACGTGACGAAGCTGGGCACGAACGTCGGACTCGAGGTCGTCGTCAGCAGCCATGTACTTCTTGAAGATCGGCGCCATGCGCCTGCGAAGCTCGATGTCTTCGACCCAAATTTCTTCGACGTGGTGCGAGTGCTGAAAGATTTCGACGACCTGATCAAGCAAGTAATCAAGTGAATCGTCACCCAACTTGATCCCTTTTTCGTCTGCGACGAGCTGACGTACGCGAAAGAGCTCGCTTGGGGGCTTGCCCGTGCGGTCAATCACGTCGCGCGCGCGCTCATTCACTTCGCGTTCATCGGCCAAGTACTGGTCGAGGATTGAACGAACGTCGGCTTCGACGTCCTTTGCCGACTCGGTCTCAATGTCCTTGTTGGCGATTAAAGCACGAACAACATCGGTGGCAATGGGGCCAACCTTCCCGCCATAGAGCCGCATGGACCGGAATCCTACTTCTAACGGGCCCTTAGGGCTTGCCTTTTCGCTTCGATACCGGCGCTGGTTCAGCCGGAGGCGGAGGCGGAGGCAACGTCGCCCTGCTGTTCGCGGCAGATTCGGGAAGGTGCAGCCGGCGCAACACTGCGAGTTTCTGCCGCTCCTTGTATTGAGAATGAGACGCCTCACCTAACTCGTTGGAGGCTTCGGTGCCGCGATCGACAATCTGAAATTCGCAGATGACGAATCCAACCCGGCCCATCGAGTGGTTGACTGATGCGCGCTGAATGATTTTGTCGGGCAGTCGAATGGGCATGTCGACAACGAAGTGCACGACGCGGTAATTCTGGCCGCTGAACTCGTTGTCGGTCGGCGTAAAATCGCCGTCGCCGGGCGCGGCCTGAAGCTTGTGAAGCAGCGGCGAGAGTCCCGCGTTGCTCTCGCAATACGCACCGAAGTTGAAGAGCGAGTTGATGCTCTGCCCGGGCACGACGTAGTTGAACGGAAACAGCTTTTGCATCAAGAATTGCAGCACTGGAAAAATATCGTTTTTCTCGCGCGTGACGACGCGAAAACGCAACTTGTCATAAATCTGCGCGGCGACGGTTTCCTGCTTTGAGAGCAATTTCGTATAGAGTGAATCTTTATTTTTGCGACCACCCACAAATTCGGTAATCGGAAACCCACCCGCGAGCATGCCGCCGATCACGCGATACACCTTCTCTTCGACGAGCTGAAAGAGCTCCTGGTCGCTCACGGGCACATGCATCAACAACTCGCGCCCCTCGAGATGGTGAATGATGTGCATGCACTTGAGAATGGCGCACGCGCACAACTGACGGTGTCCGTGGCCGCTCGCTAATCGCAAGAGGTCTTCGATTGCCATATTCGCTATTTGCTTTGGAATCGGGAATAGGAAATTCCGCTGCAAAAAGCCAATTGCCTCTCGGCGTATCGCGTCGAGGCGCGCCTGATCGTCTGCGTCCGCAGGGTCAAATTCCTGAACGAGAAGAAACTGCCGGATCTCTTGTTCGCTGGTGATGTCGAGCCGAGACCAGTCGATGACCGAGTGCCCACGCAGAAGGAGGCGCAGGCTCTCGAGATCGGAGAGGTGGAAGTCTTCGAGCGGTTTGAGCCCGATCCGCGTGCCGCCCTTCATCGTGCGAAGGTTCGGTCAAATCGGAGGGAGGCGCAACGAAGAATCGGCTGGCGGAGGAACCGTACCCGTACGGGCTGGGCGCGCGCGGCCAAGCGAGAGCGTGCCGACGAAGATGCACGCGGTCACGGCGAGTACCGCAAACTGCCCAACGAAGGCGCCCGAGCACCCAGCGATCGCGACCGGCGCGATGGCAATCAGGTACCAGGGAGTGAGGTTCAAACGTTTCGTCAACTGAATGTCCGTTCGCACGAGGGGAGAGGCCCCGAATGTAGGATACAGTCGGATATACCGGCTGCCGGGTCAACTTTTGTACAGACTTCAGTGGCCCCACTGCAAGCCTAAGCAGACATCAAGCCAGGTCGGAAGGTCGAAAAATCGCCACAAATCGCGCCAATTTGGAAGTTTCCGTCCCCGGCGGACGCATTGGCGACACGGGGCGTGGGTCCACAGACACTGTGGGATGGCGGAGCATGAGACGGGTGCCGCGCCTTTCGGACGGACCTGAAGCGGACGTTGAATCGTGGAGAGGTCCGTCTAATGCGTATGCGATCCACCGTAGTCTTGCCCACCCTGATGCTTGCAACCCTCGTCGCGAACAGCGACGCGGCCACGGATCCGAAAAAGGTTCACGCGACGAGTGACGACAAGCTCACCGCAGCGGTCATCACAGCTTCGGGCAAGCACATCCCGACATCGCTGCCGCTCAGCTACTATTTCCAACGCGCCTTCCGGCCTACGGGCAACGAAACCGTGTTCCGCAATTGCACCTATAAAGTGTTCCTGCCTCCCGCCCTCAGAACCCTTGCAACCAACGTGCGCGCGTCGGTGAAATCGCGCGCAGCCTTCGACGGATGTGCGTCCACGCAGATGTCCCTCAAGGAGACGCAGGTGCTGGGGATCCCTGGCATGACGCCGGCGAACTTTGCAGATTCGGCGAAGAGCATGAGCCAGTATGCAGTGGCTGTTCCGGTGGCGCTCGGCGCTTCGATGCTGATTCTCGGTGCGGAGGTGGCGTGGCTCACGCTGCCCGCGATGGTCTCCAGCTCGGCCGCTGGCATTACGCGAGCCGTCGCAACCGGTCGCGTTCTCCGGGCAGGGACTGGCGCCGCGCGGACCGTCGTGCTCATGGCCGAGGACGCCAATATCCTTCAGCAAGTCCAACGCCTGTTCTTCATCGCGCGTGGTGGGACGTCCACGGCGCTTGCGCAGTCGGGCTACGCGGTCATTGCAAAGCAAGCGGGGGTCAGCGTTGCCAAGTCGCTCGTGACGGTGGGTGGGGCCGCTACGTTCAAGGTGGTGCAAGGTCACTACGTGGCCGCGGCCGTCGCCGACGGAATCGACGAGGCCCGTGAGATCCATGCGCGCTTCGACGAGCTCGACAAGGTGTTGCGTGAGCCAGGGGAATTTCAGGCGCTCGTACAGGTGCACGGGACCTACGACGGCGAGGCGTACATTACCGAGGAGGTGTTCTTCCTCCCTCAATCGACCGTGGATTTCATCACCGACCGCAAAGACGTCGTCATGCGCGATCGCGCATTTTATCCCGTCATGACCCGCATGTTTCCCCTCTGCACACCTGGGAATTATAGCACCGCGTGGGGTGCACGCGTTTGCGCTGGCAGGAAGTAAAAGCGTTCGAGTCTATAGT
>CAMBEV010000221.1 GCA_945865595.1 Nannocystis exedens
AAGAACGATGCGTGCGACCATGTTTTCGCCGGTGCCTTCGAGAATGCGCTCGTCGTCGGGGATCAGAAACTCGGCGTAGGCGTCGCTGGTCTCGACAGCGTTGCCGATCATGTTCTGGGCCTTGAGCTGCTGAATCGCTTGCTCAACGACCTTTGGATCGCGGTTGTTCGTTCGCTTGGGATCGGGCTTGGTCCCCGCCGGAACGAAATAGGCCTTCGCGCGATCTTTTTCTGCGCCCCAACAAAACTGGCCGTAGACGCGAAACGTGCCGCCGGGATGGACGGGGGCCGATTGCGCTTCCTTTGTGGTCTTGTCCATGTCGACCGCGAGCGGCCACTTGGTCGGATCGATCGGAAGGGGCACCCTCTTAAACGTGCCGTCAGGCATCACGGGCTGCGACGTGTTCTCAAACGCCAGCGTGAACGACTGTTCGAGCGACGGGTTCAAACAGGCGACCACCCACTTGACGACATACATGGCATCGAAGCGCTCGCGAACGCGCTGCACGATGGTGGGCCCCTTCGCCTTGCCTTGCCCCTGCTGCACGACGTCGTAGAAGCCACCGGTCTCACGGTCGACGAGCGACTGCATGAACTGCTGGTCGTTATTTGAGTAAAGATCCTTGACGATATCGCCGGTCGGGTTTGGAAACCATACCGAGATGATCGGGGTTGGTTGACGGGGAAGCGCCGTGTTCTCTTGTGGGAAACGTCCTTGACGAAAGACCTCTTTGAAGGCCTCGGCGGCAGGGCCGCTCGTTGCGACGTCGTTGCGTCCGGACCCGTTGGACAAGACCACCATCGCCTGGTGCATGGGGATCTGGGCGGCAGGAATATTGTTGCCGATCGTTCCGAACCCGTCGCTTGCGACCTTCTTAATTTGGTCGAAGAGAGCGCGACCTTGACCGTGCGAGGCAGCGGTTCCCGGTTGTGCCTTTAGCGTTTCGACGACCGAGCCACGATCCTTGTAAGTCTTCCACTTCGAGTCACCGATGGTCTGGCGATCGTCGAAGATGATGAGGTTGAGGATGTCGTTGGGGCGCATCTGTTCGATGAAGTCGTGCGCGACCTCGCGGGCATCAAGGTAGCGACCTCCCATGCTGGACGCGGCATCGAGCGCGACGAGCCATGCGGTGCCCACGCGGGACTGATTTTGCGCCTTGCCCCACGTTTCCTTGCTCTGAAACGTTGCGAGCCGGTCGCTTCCTTGCACGTCAACGAGGAGCCGAGCGCCGCCCTCTGGGAAGTTGAACGGTGCCCACTGTGCCTTAGGCTTCTCGAGTTGCTCGCTCCAGCACGAGAGCAGGCCGCTGCCCTTCAGATCTTTGCACGGCATGAGGACGTCTGACAGGGTCTTCATCTGCACGAGTTCAACGACCGTCGTGAGAATGGGCTTGCCGCTTTCGATGCCCGCCCAGGGATCGACGCGCACAAGCCTACCGCGTGGTTGGGCGATAGCCGACGAGGCAACAAGAGAAAGTGCTGCCGCTACGCACGACCAGATGGATGTTCGATTCATGCTCGCTTGTTCCCCACTGAGCTATTTTGAAGTGCTGTGAGATGCGTTGGGTTAGATGCGACCTAAGAGCTTGACCACGGTAGTGAAGCCACCAAACCGAACGCGGTCGCCATCGCGAAGGTCGCGACGTCCGCCTGTCCCGATTGGTTCCTCATTGACGTACGTACCGTTGGTTGAATTGGTGTCTTCCACAGTTACAGTTCCCGCGGAAACGTCGACGGTGATCGTGGCGTGTCGGGACGAGATGGTCGGATCCGGTAACAAGATTTCAATGTTCTCGCCCGAATTGGCGCGGCCGAGCGTGCTTTTCCCGCCTCGCAGAGCCCAGAAATCGCCCGCCGGATTCGTCTGAAACGCGACCAGAAAGCCACGCAACGCGTTGGCTGGGGGCGGAGCTTCGCGAGCCGCCTCCGCGACAGGCTGCGCGACGGGCTGCACGTGCGCGGGCTGCTGCTGCGGTGGGTACGCGGCGCCCGGTGCCTGCGCGACGTGCGGAGCGTACGGTGGCTGCGGGTAACCCGGCTGTTGCGGTTGCGCGTAGGGATCCACGGGAGGCGCTGCAGGCGTGCCGTACCCGGGGTACTGCGGCGGCGGCGGCTGCGCGTAACCTTGCTGCGGGTAGGGCTGCGGGTAGGGCTGCTGTTGCGGCTGCTGCTGCGGGTAACCCGGCGGTGGATAGCCCTGGTAGCCTTGTTGGGGGTAACCCTGCTGCGGAGCCTGCTGCGGAGCCTGGGCGCCGGGAAAAGCCGGCTGAGCAAACTGCATCTGGTCAATGGGCGGTGGCGCGTTGCCGTAGGGCGGCGGCGCACCCTGAGGTGGTCCAGCTTGTTGACCATATGCGCCGGCGTTTTGCGGAGGCGCTGCATGTGGCGCGGGCGCTCCCGGCCGTTGAAGGGGCGTTCCGCACGCGTTGCAGAACTTATCGGTTGCCTTGTTGTGAGCTCCGCAGGCAGGGCAGGCGGTCATGGGGCTTTCCTTCGATGCACGGACGAGTGTGCACTCCGGTCGCAGCATATCGGAGTCTTCCGCAAAAGTTGTAGTGACGTTCATGGCCCCGTGGCGCGGAGTCCTGTTAGGCTCGTTGACTATGCAGACGGCATGGTCAAAACGCAGCGCCGTGGCGCTCGTGAGCATCGGTTGGATGGTCGCTTGCGGGGAGTCGTTTTCGTCCACCGGCGCGGCCTCCGACGGCGGTGCTGACGCGGCCTTTGAGGCCGGGGGGCCGCGATTTTGCGACACTGTGAGCGGCGCCGTCCTCTGCGACGATTTTGATGATCGCGCGTCCGGCTTGGATGCCTGGAGCACGACCGTTTCGGGGGGCGGGAGCATTGCGATCGACGGCACCGACAGCTTCAGCGCGCCTCACTCCCTCCTCGCGAGGGCGAGCTCGGAGCAAAACGCGGTTGTGAGTTACACTTTGAAGCCGACACAGAAAATCATCGTTGACGTGTCAATCAAGGTCGAGAAGCTCGCCGTTGGCGCCAACACGCTGGTGCGATTCGCGTCACTCACCACGACTGATCTGGAGGCGGTTCGCCTCGACTTCATCAAGGTGGCGGGAGGCACGTACGAGCTCCGCGCTTCGGTGCTGAACGTAGTGAAGCAAACCGTGTCGCTCGAAAAACTTGCGGCATTGGAGAGCGGCTGGCACCGAATCACCTGGACGACCGCTGGCTCGTCGGACTCGACCACGTCGGAAGTGAAGCTTGACGGGGAAACCCTGGGGGCGCTCAAGTTCGCGGACGTCCCCGATGGAATGAAAAACGGACTCCGATTCCACCTCGGAGTCGTGGTGCCCGCCGGCGAGAACGTTGCCGAAGTTCGCTACGACAACGTCAACGTCTCGCTACAGTGACCGGGCCGCGAACGTTTCGATTGCCGCTGCGATCACTTCGCGCACGGTGACACCGTGTTTGGCTGCCGCGCGGGCGCAGTCGTCAAACTCAGGCTTCACTTGTGGCGGACCGAACGGGCCTTCGCTCACCTTGATCGAAATTGTGCCGAACTTGGTTACCAATTCAATGTTGCGGCGCGGACGCTCGGTGCGTGACACGCCATAGCGGCGAACGCCCAACGATGTCGTCTCGCTCAGAAGCGTCGCTGCAATCGCATCGGCCATCGGTGCAGGCGCAATCGCGCTCAGCGTGACGGCGGGCCGCCCCTTCTTCATCGTGATGGGTGTTGCCCACGCGTCGAGCGCACCCGCGCGCAGCAACTGTTCGATCGCATGCGCGACGAGTTCGCCCGTGGCGTCGTCGAGGTTCGTTTCGATGACCACGTGTTCACGGGTCGCGTATCCCGGCGCGTATCCCGGCGCGACATCACCGAGAATCACGCGCAGCAGGTTCGGGCGATCGGCGATCGTCGCAGTCCCCGCGCCCCATCCCACGCACGACGGCGAGAAGGTGGGCCAGCTCTTTGAGCCCCGCGCCATCGCGCCCACGATTGCCGCGCCCGTGGGCGTCACGAACTCAAACGAATGCCCGCCATCGTACGTTTCGAAGCCCCTCAGGCACTCGACGGTTGCGGGCGCGGGAAGCGGCAAGACGCCGTGCGCAGCGTTGATAAACCCTCGCCCCATCGGCAGCGGCGAGACCCACATTTCCGCGCCGATGTGCGTAAGGGCCGCGGCTGCACTGACGATGTCCACGATTGAATCGACGCCGCCCACTTCGTGGAAGTGAACCTCGTTGACTGATGTATGATGCACCTTGGCTTCTGCCTGCGCGAGGTGCCCAAAGATGCGTATCGCGCACGTCCGCGTTTCATCGTCGAGACGAGACCCCTCGAGCATGTTGCGAATGGCCTCCCAGGTTCGCGCCGGCTGGCTCGCGTCGACGTGGACGTCGAACTTGGTCGCGAAAACGCCGCACTGCTCGCGCTTGCCCACGTGAACGTGGTAGCCGCCCAAATCAAGCGCAGCGAGAGCCGTGTCGATCACTGAACCAGGCACGCCCAAATCGAGCAGTGCGCCCACCACCATGTCGCCCGCAAGACCGCTCGGTGCGTCGAAGAACAGAATCTTCCCTGCACCTGTGCGGTGACCAAGAGGCGCTCGCTCGCCGTGCTCGTGCTCGTGACCAGCTCCGTGGGGCATAATTAGTACCTGTCGCGGTTGCGAATGATGCGAGCGGCGGCGAAGGCTGCGCCGAAGCCGTTGTCGATGTTACAGACGGTGATGCCGGACGCGCAGCTGGTGAGCATTGAGGCCAGTGCCGCAAAGCCTCCGAGCGACGCGCCGTAGCCTACGGAGGTGGGTACCGCGATGATCGGTATGCTGACGAGGCCACCGACAGCACTGGGCAGGGCGCCCTCCATGCCGGCGATGACGATCGCAACGGACGCGCGTTCGAGAATGTCGCGCTTGGCGAGCAAGCGATGAATCCCGGCCACACCCACGTCGTATACGCGCACGGTTTTGCCACCCAAGATGGTGAGCGTTTCGACGCACTCTTCGGCGACGGGAAGATCGCCCGTGCCCGCGCTGATGACCGCCACTTCACTTTCGGAAAGTGACTTGACGGGGTGCTGCTCAAGCGTCGCGGTCCGTGCGAGCTTATTGTAACGAAACTTGGGCAATTGAGAGATCAGAGCCGCCGCGCTCGATTCGTCGAGCCTTGTGATGAGCACGTTGCCGCCGCCACGCGCCAATTCTTCGGCGATGCCGATCACCTGCTCAGCCGTTTTTCCTTGGCCAAAGAGTACTTCGGGAACTCCTTGTCGCAGCGCTCGATGGTGATCGACCGTCGCATAACCGAGTTCGGCAAAAGGTAGCGACCGCAGTGACGAAAGGGCGTCTGGCACCGACGTAAGTCCAGCGCCCACGCTTTCGAGCAGCGCCAAGAGCTTTGCCTCATCCATAGGTGCGGTACCGTAAACCAAGGCCTCGAGCGACACGAGCTCTTCTCGCTGATACGCTTGCTGTTGTGTGGATTCAGGGCGTGGCGATCAGACCGGTGCCAGCGTTCGCGGTGATCGACGGCGATATCCTTGAACGCATCGAGCGCGACCTCGCGGCCGATGAGGCAGAGGGTCGCTGCCGCGTGGATGAGGCATTTCGGCGATTCGAACGCACGCAGCCTGTGCTTGCCGACGCGATGTCAACGCTCTTGTCGAAGCCCCTGGACGAAACAGCACTTGCGTTGGGCCATTTTTTGTCGGTCGCCGTGTGGCTGGCGTTTGAGCGCGTGTTTGGATCAAGGCTTGGGCAAGTCAACGACGAATCCTGGCGCGCGGTCGATGAGTCGATTGGCCTTGAAGAGGAGCTGCGCGCCGATCGCGGACATGAGCCCATCGAGTTCGATGACGTCGTGCTCGTGCAGCAACCTCGCGTGATGGCGTTTATTTATGAGCACCTCGACGTGGCGCTGGACGTCGCCGCGCGCGCAGAAGACGAGGGCAATTGCGAAGTCGACGTCGACGATGTTCACGCCGTTTATCGCGCGCTACTGGTGATGGTGCTTGCGCTTTCGTATTCGGTTGCGCCGATTGCGGGCGCGCTCAGCGACGAGCACGTTGCGTGAGCCACGCTGGGTCTACCGCGATCAGGGGTCGCGAACCAAGAGCGTGCAGGTTGGGTTTGTCGTCCCTGTCTTCGGAACTTGCGAGTCGCGCTTGCAGAAGAGAGCGCGCACTTTTTGTGGCACCGGATCGTTGACGAGAAAGAGCGTCCCCACCGCAGGGTCGCCGTATTCGATGTTCGTCCAGCGTGCGAGATCAGCCGTTGCGCCCGGGAAGCTTGCACTGAGCGTGACAAGGTAGCCGTTTCGGCGATAGCCGAGCGCGTCGGTTGCCGGAGGCTGAGCGGTCTTTCCAAAAGCAACGTTGGGGTAGTCCGCTGTGAAGGTGGTTTCGAGAATCGAGTTCTTGCCGAAGTTGAGTGTACCGATGCCAACGGCTGCGTGAATGACGCGGACGAGCGGGTCAG
>CAMBEV010000222.1 GCA_945865595.1 Nannocystis exedens
GTCAACTAACTTGGCAGAAGCCGATTGCGCGGCTTGCGGCAAGCTCGGGTTTTTTCCGCCCCATGCAAACGTACGTGGCTCGCGCGAAAAGGTGGCCACCAGCACAGCGGGCAATCGCAACACCACGTGGCCGTTGTGCCAAAACTCGACGTGCCCCTGCTCGAGGTCGACTCGCAGCATTTCGTAACCTGTAAAGTTGTGTTTAGCGCGAAGGGCAGCGAGCGCATCAAACCGCCACTGCTCAACCTCGTCGCGCACCCGGTCGAAGCTAGGGCTCGGCGCGCGGACGAGACCAGGCAAGAACGAGAACGTATCGTTGACGTCATTCCGAACAAAGGTGCCACCTTCGACGGTCTCAAGGTCGACGTCCGAAAGGGCCGAAAGCGCCTCAACGACCTTCCCGAGTGGAAAGAGCGTTTCAGTAAACCCGCTTGACTGAAACACGCGCTCGACGAGGCTCTCGTCCCCGACGATCTCTTCGACATCAATGGAGCTCACGCGGAGCCCCTCAGCGGTCTCGCTCATGTGCACGAGCAGGCGACCCCATTCGGTCGCCGCAAAGTCCTCAATCAACAGGGTTCGCGCCTCAGAAAGCAGGTCGGCGTACTCTTCGCGGTGTTCGGCTGCCAACATGCTTGGGCGTCTAGCACACGGGCCCCCCTACCGAGATGTTTTGATGGGCGCACCCTTGGCATGCATGAGGGGACGCTGCGCAGGGCCGAGGCCTGGGTCGCCGCAGCAGCGAAACCCGATCTGATAGCCGGAATGCCACGCGTTGTGGTCCGTCGTCATCGGCCTGCAGCGGTTGCGAACGGGGCCCCAATAGCCACCCTTGAGGCCGCTCACATAGGGAGCTTCCTTGACGGTTCCTTTTTCGTTCACGACCCACTCGTCCACGTTGCCCGTCATGTCGTGCACGCCGTACTGACTGCGACACCCTTCGCGCTCGCCCGATTTGTCACGCTGATCGGTTCGCGCGATTTCGGCAGCCCGCAGCTTGAGGTCGCCATAGGCGTCATTGTTCGGCGCGATGTACTGACGGTCGATGTTGCACGCTTGTGCGTCACGTTTGAAGCCGTAGGGGTACGGAAGGCGATCTTGCCCTTCGCAAGCGAGGGTCCACTCGGTCTCCTTGCAAAGCCGTTTGCCGGTCGCCGCGCAGAAGTCGCGCGACTCTTCCCACGTGACGCCCACGACCGGTTTGATGCCGCGCTGATTCGGAAATTCGTAACGGTCGACGCCAAAATGGCGACGCTCTGGTTTGCCGTAGCAGCGAACGCCGGGCCGATACTCGGCGCATCGATCGCGTTTTTCGTGGCCTTTGATGAACTGTGAGCAAATCTGCTCGACGATGGGGCAGTAGTCACCCTCGACTTCAACCATGTCGTCGGGGCATGCCTCGGCGGCCTTCGCGATGTGCACGATGTGCGCGGTGCCGAAGCTCGCGACCTTCTGGTCCTTGCTTCTGTCGATGCCAACGGTCGCCGCGAGCGCTGGGGACGCTGGGAACGGAAGGGCCAACGCTAGAATTGCGACTGGCGCTGCGATCAGCTTTGCGACCTGCGTTGTTATTGCGCTCATCGTTCCCTCAGAAGTCAGCCAAGAACCCGTAAGACGATCCGAATGTAAGGACGGATCAATCGCGCGCGCCTGTAGCCCAAATGAGAACGTGGGGCAATGTCGCGAAATGTCAGACTATGTAAGGGTACTTGTTGAGGAAATGGGGAACCAAGTTCTGCGGTGCTACCGTCGGCAGCCATGAGCGCAATCGACCAGGGTGTGGTGATCGTGACAGGAGCGTCGGCGGGCATTGGGGAGGCCCTCGCGCGTCAGCTCGCCTCCCGTGCGAAAACGTTGATCCTCGTCGCTCGTCGCCGTGATCGGCTGGAAGCGCTCGCCTCGCAGTTGACGGCCGCCCATCGTAACCTTGAGGTTGCCATTTGTGAGTGCGACCTCGTCGATGGCGCAAGCCGCGAACGCATGATCGCAGACATTGAAACCCGGCACGGACCCGTCGACGTCCTCATCAACAACGCGGGCGTTGGCGACATGTCCCTCTTCGAGCTTACCGAGTGGAAGAAGCTCGACATGATGATCGCCCTCAACGTGACCGCGCTCACTCACCTCACCCATCACTTCGTTCGCGGCATGATCACGCGCAAGAGGGGCGGTATCGTCAACATCAGCTCGGGCTTCGGGCTCGTCGCCATGCCAGGGTTTAGCGCCTATTGCGCGAGCAAGCACTACGTCGCCGCCCTCACCGAAGGCCTCGCGATGGAGCTACGCGGCACCGGCGTCACGGTGACACAGGTTTGTCCCGGCCCAGTCGCCACGGAGTTCGTCCACCACATCGGCGATAACTTCATGGAACAAGACGCGCCTTCGATCATTCAGATTAGCGCCGAGCAATGCGCGCGCTCCTCGATTGCCGCCTTTGATCGTTCAAGCGTCTTGACGATTCCTGGATTTGTCGCGGCATTCCTAACCTACTGGGGCGCGGCCCTTCCACGCTGGGTCAGGCGGCTGGTATTCACATTGGCGGTGCCCATACTGCGGAAGAAGCAGCTCGCCATGCAGGCCAGCAAGTCAAGCACGTGAACATTCAATGTGCCTTACCATCTGCGCCGCCGCGCACGCGGAAACACCTGCCCCATCGCGCGAAGAAAATTGAAATGCTCACGAAGGCCGAGCATCACGGGCTTGCCTGACGTAAGGAGCCCGACCGAAAGTTCGCGATCGGGGTCGGCCCAACCCATCGAGTTGACGAACCCGTAGTGCCCAAACGCATGCGGTGTGTCGGGTCCGTACAAGCTGAGGCGCTTTGCACCGAGCATGAGGCCGAGGCCATAGCGCACGGGGAAAATCAGCGTGAGGTCGGCTTCGAGGTACGAACTCTCTGCCAGCGCGCGGTGGACCGTCCGCGCGTCGAGGATGCGCCTGCCCTCGAATTGCCCCTCACGGAGTAACATTTCAAAGAAGGTTCCGAGGTCAACAGCGGTCGTGACAATGTTCCCCGACGGCACCACAGTCGACAAGAATCGCGCGTCATTGGAGAGCTCGACAGCGCCCGCAAACGTCACGCCTAGCGCACGTTTCACAAAGTACGAAGCGCCCAGGGGCATCGGGAGGCCGGTGAGGGCACTCTTTGCAACTTGGTCGATGCTCTCGCGCGGCACACCGTAGTTGAAGCAGCGCAGCCCCAGGGGTTCGGTGATCGCTTCACGAATTACCTCGCGCAAGTCTTTCCCCGTGACCCTCTCCGCGATCGCACCGAGGATGAAGCCGCCCGTGATCGCGTGATAGCCCTGCCGTCGACCAGGCACCCAAGCGGGCTTCGACTCTGCGAGTAGATCGAGAATGCGCCCTGGCGAGAGCAACAGGTCGGGGTCGTTGTGCCCAGCCACCGACGGCAGGCCCGCACGATGGGTCAAGATGTGACGAATCGTAATTCGGTGTTTGCCGTACTTACCGAACTCGGGAAGGTAGTCGATGACGAGGTCGTCGAGCCGGAGCAGGTTCTGCTCGTCAAGCCAGTGAATCAAAATCGCAGTGACCGCTTTTGAGATCGAGAACGCGCAAAACGGCGTGTCCGGCGTCGCAAGCACCTTTTCTTCGTCGCCATGCGCTTGTGGTCCGTTGCCCCTGGCATGTCCAATCGCACGGTTGAGTACGACTCGCCCCTGGTGGCGCACGCAAATTGAAATCGCGGGGTGCGCACCACTGCGATAGAGGCCCTCCACAGCATCCCAGACCAAGGAGACAGGCCTCGAGGAGGACTGTTCGGGACCCACGCTTGTCACGAGGGACAGATCACGTGGAACAGACACGCGCATCATCAAGGCGTCACTCACGCGCTTGAGTGTACTGAACCGGGTTCACACGGGCCTAATGAACCGCGCAAGTTCGCTCAACATCGTCTCGGCATTCGAGAGCCCGTCGCCGCCGTCGAATCGTCTGGTCAATTGACCATCTGGCGTGAGGCGATAACGGCTTTTCGGGTGCGCGGATGCGTCGCAGGTCGGGTCTATTCGGTGCGGGAGCAGACGCAAGAACGGGGCATCAAGCGTGAGAATTGCGCCAACAGTTGGATGGAACTAGCTCCGTTGGACGTCACTTCGTAAGCTGCATCCATGCCCAGCAAGCGCGCCGTCACCTTTCGCAACGTTGCACTCGACGAGAGCGACCTTGCTGCCGAGTCAGATTGGCGTGACTCAACAGCAGAGGAGCGACTCAATGCCGTCGAAGCGATCCGCAAAGCGACCATCGAGCTTTACTGCCTCGACGTTCCCGAAGGACTGGCAAGAGTTCTTGTCGCTGTTAATTTCCAACCGCGTGAAGTTCGTGATCGTGGGAGGTCACGCGTTCGCAGTCCACGCAAGGCCGCGAATGACGGAAGACCTCGACGTGTTCGTCGAAGCAAGTCTGTCGAACGCTAAGAAGCTTCGCAACGTTCTTGCCGAATTTGGATTTGGCTCCGCCGCTCCAGACGCCGAAACGCTCGCTGAAGCGGGTCGCGTATTCATGCTTGGAGTGAAGCCGTTTCGCATCGATGTTTTGACGAAGATCTCGGGTGTTGAGTTTGACGAAGTGTGGCGCGATCGCGTGCACGCAGACACGTCGCTTGGCAAGTTGCCGTTCATCTCGAAGCGCCACTTTGTCGCAAACAAAACAGCCTCCTCGAGGCCCAAGGATCTGCGGGACATCGAGGAATTGGCTCAGCGCAAATCGTCAAAAAAGTGAGCCGCGCGCGTCTCGTCAAGGCGAATTTCTCTCGGCCACGACCTGCAGCTGAGCCTGTGCGCACCCTGCTGACCGCCCTGCGCGCACCCAGGGCGCCGCCTCTTGCTGTTGCGTGAACGCGCGTGCACGTGGAGCGACTTGTGGGCTTCGGTGCATCGCTGCGCCTTCACCATCAACCGGGCATCCGTGAATTCCGGTGCTGCGCGAATCGGCGGGTGCGATCGGCCTTGCCGCGACGCCATGCGCCAACGAGCTGCGAGTGTTGATTCCAAAATGCGCTAGCTTGTCCTGCGCGCGTCCCAGTCACGGCTGCGCACCGCGCCGGCGACTAAAGCGAGCTAGCCCCGATGCCAACTCGCTGCGCACCTCAACATCACCATGGACGAGGCGCTCTACCTTCGTCTGAAAGGTCCTTTGGAAGAGACACGCGCGTCATCAGTGGCTCACTCACCTTGACGAGTGTACTGAACCGGGTTCACGCGGGCCTAATGAACCGCGCAAGTTCGCTCAACATCGTCTCGGCATTCGAGAGCCCGTCGCCGCCGTCGAATCGTCTCGTCAATTGACCATCTGGCGTGAGGCGATAACGGCTTTTCGGGTGCGCGGCGAGCTCAAGCAGCTTGCTCCCGTCGAGCGTGGTGTCCTGTCGCAAGTGGAGGGTCACAAGCTTTGCACCCGCCTCGCATCCGAGGGCGCGGATGCGCCGCAGCTCGGTCTTCAGCCTCATCATTTGAACGAGCGCAAGGGCCTCGCGTGGCGGCGGCCCGAACCGATCTTCCATTTCTGTGGCGATCTCGTCGACATGCGCTTCATCGATCGCACTCGCGAGTCGCTTGTACAGCGACAACCGAAGACCCACATCGCCCACATAGTCTTCGGGCAGCAGCGCGGAGACGTCGAACGCGAGCTCGGGGTCAACTTCGTGAACGATCGTCTCGCCTCGCAGTTCCGCGGACGCCTCGTCGAGCATCTGACAGAAAAGCTCTAGTCCCACGCTGGCCATCGAGCCCGACTGCTCCGCGCCCAGCAAATCACCGGCCCCACGGAGTTCGAGATCGAGCGAGGCGATTTGAAATCCAGAGCCGAGTTCGGTGTGGCGTTCGAGCGCTTCGATGCGCATGCGCGATTCGTCGGTCATCTGATTGGCGGGCGGCACCAAAAGGTAACAATAGGCGCGCTCTTTTGAGCGTCCTACCCGTCCACGCAGTTGATAGAGCTGCGACAGCCCGAACATGTCAGCGCGATCGATGATCATCGTGTTCGCCCTTGGAATATCGAGGCCGCTCTCGATGATCGCGGTCGATACCAAAACGTCGTAGCGACCCTCGATGAAGTCGAGCATCACCTCTTCGAGCACGGAGCTGTCTTGCACGGCACCTTCGACGTTGCGGTGTTTGATCTTGCCCATCTGCCCGTGGGCAACGGCGATACGCGCTTCGGGTACGATTTCCCGCAGCTTCGCCGCGCGTTCGTAGAGGCCCTCGATGCGGTTGAACACGTAGAACACTTGGCCGCCGCGACTGAGTTCACGCGTGACGGCCTCGCGGATCACCAGTGTATCATGCAACGAAACAACGGTCCGCACAGCGCGTCGATCGGCAGGCGGGGTAGTGATGAGGGACAAATCGCGAAGGCTTGTGACCGCCATTTGTAACGTGCGCGGGATCGGAGTCGCGGTCAGCGTGAGCACGTCGACGTGGGTG
>CAMBEV010000223.1 GCA_945865595.1 Nannocystis exedens
GCTACCGTCCACCCCGCAAGGTCCGCGTCGCCGCTCTCGTGAGCGCGCTCAGCAAGTTCGCAAAGGAAGGCCGCCTTGTGGTGGTCGATCAATTCGAGCTTGCCGAAGTGAAGACCAAGGGCTTGATCCAAGCGCTTGACACGCTCAAGACGCTGAAGAAAACCCTCGTGGTCGACATCGCCGGCAACGACAACCTGCGCCTCTCGATTCGTAACCTCGGCGCGCACCTTTTTCTCCCGCCCGAAGGCGTCAACGTTTACGACTTGCTTCGCCACGACACGCTCGTCTTGTCAAAGGAAGCGGCCAAGGCGCTCGAAGCGCGTTGCCTGCGTGGCTCCGGTGCTGCGGGCGCTTCAAGTTCAGAGGGGACAGCGAAATGACACCCGAACAGATCATCAAGCGCCCGATCGTACTCACCGAGAAAGCGACGCGACTGCGCGACAGCAGCCAATTCGTTTTCGAGGTGGCCCGTGAGGCTGACAAAATCGCCATTCGTGGTGCGATCGAGCATCTTTTCAACGTCAAGGTCACCAGCGTGAACACATCGATCGTGCGCGGCAAGCACCGCCGCATGGGTCGAGGTCACGCCAAACTCAACAATTGGAAGAAGGCGGTTGTCACCCTCAAGCAGGGCGACAACATCGACTTCTTTGCCGAAAACGCTGAGGCCTGAGGCAAGCCATGGGAATCAAAACCTTTAAGCCAACATCGCCAGCAAGGCGTTTTTACACTAGCTCTGACTTCAAAGAGCTCACCAAGGGCGTCGAGCCCCGGAAGCAGCTCACCGAGCATCAGACGAACACCGGTGGCCGCAACAACAACGGCCGTATCACCAGTCGGTTTCGCGGCGGTGGTCACAAGCAGCGCTACCGCCTCATCGACTGGCATCGTAAAAAAATCGGGGTTCCGGCACGGGTCGCGACGGTCGAGTACGATCCCAATCGCACAGCGCGCATCGCCCTCCTTCACTACGCAGACGGCGAGAAGCTTTACATCCTCGCGCCGGATGGCATCGCAGTGGGCGACACCATCATCTCGAGCCGACATGCGGACATCAAGCCGGGCAACTCGCTCACCTTGCGCCACATCCCGCTGGGCACGACGATTCACAACATCGAACTCAAAAAGGGCAAGGGCGCACAGCTCGTTCGCTCGGCCGGTGCTTCTGCCATCCTGATGGCGAAGGACGGCGACTACGCGCAGGTTCGCTTGCCGTCGTCTGAAGTCCGACTCGTGCATCTCGATTGCCATGCAACCATCGGTCAAGTGTCCAACCCTGACCACGCCAATATCTCGATCGGCAAAGCAGGTCGTTCGCGCTGGCTCGGTCGTCGTCCGCACAACCGCGGCGTCGTCATGAATCCGGTCGATCATCCCATGGGCGGCGGCGAAGGCCGCTCATCCGGCGGTCGTCACCCCTGTTCGCCTTGGGGCCAGTTGTCTAAGGGTCTCAAGACCCGCAACAACAAGCGCACTGACGGCATGATCGTGAAACGCCGCACCAAGTAGGAGCTCGGGCATGCCTCGTTCAGTAAAAAAAGGTCCTTTCGTTGACGGCCACTTGGCCGAGAAAATTGCTGCAGCACAGGCCGCGCAAAGCAAGAAGGTCATCAAGACCTGGTCGCGTCGCAGCACGGTCGTCCCTGAGGCAGTCGGGCTGACGTTCGTGGTGCACAATGGCCGCAAGTTCATTCCAGTCTTCGTGACCGAAAATATGGTCGGTCACAAGCTGGGCGAGTTTGCGCCTACACGCACCTTCCACGGCCACTCCGGCGACAAGAAGGCCAAGGTCAAAGGTAAGAAGTGACCGGCGAAGCACCCGCGCGAATGAGTGGGTGCTCCGCTGTTTTCTCTTGCCAAGTTCTGTGGAGCGTGTAGGTTACGCGCCCCCACGCCGGATTCCAAACGTCCGGCATTTCCGTAGTTTCGCATTCTGTTTCTCTGTTTCGAACGCGGCGCTCGTAACGGCCTGCACCTCACCGCAAGGGTAAAGAACCCCGGCGAGCCCTGCGGGAACGACGGAGCCGAGAGGTCCATGATGGTTAGTAAGGCGATAGCTCGCTTTACGCGGATTAGTCCGCGGAAGGCGCGAGTAGTGATCAACCTCATTCGTGGTCGACAGGCCGGAGAAGCGCTCCAGCTGCTCGACTTCACGAAAAAGGCCGCTGCCCCGATCGTCAAGAAGCTTGTCGAGAGCGCGGTGGCTAACGCCCGCGTGAAGAGCCCCGGCGTCGATCTCGACACCCTCTTCGTCGAGACGGCTTTCGTTGACAAGGCGCCGAACAGCCAGATGCGCCGCTGGCGTCCGCGCGCGATGGGGCGTGCGACCCGCATTCAAAAAGGCATGAGTCACATCACCGTCGTTTTGGGAGAGCGCTCCTAAGCGCCTCGGAGTCACTTAACCATGGGTCAAAAAGTACATCCATATGGCTTCCGCCTCGGCGTGATTCGCTCGTGGAACTCGAAGTGGTTCGAAGACAAGGCGTACGCGAAGTGGCTGCACGAGGACATTCGCATCCGTCGTGCCGTCAAAGAATACCTGCGCAACGCGAACATCGCGTCCGTCGAGGTTGAGCGCGCTGCAAACAAGTGCCGCGTGATCGTCTTCACTGCGCGACCCGGCATGGTCATCGGCAAGGGTGGTCGCGGGATTGAGATTCTCAAGACCGGTAACCTCAAGACTGCCGTTAAGGGCGAAGAGCTCTTTGCCGGCGTCCAGTCGTTCACCGAGAACGAAGTGTTCGTCGACGTGCAAGAAATCCGCAAGGCAGAAACCGCAGCGCAACTCGTCGCTGAGAACATTGCGATGCAGCTCGAGCGTCGTGTCGCTTTCCGCCGCGCGATGAAGAAGGCGCTCGCGACCGCAATGAAGTTCGGCGCAAAAGGCATTCGTATCCGTTGTTCGGGTCGCCTCGGTGGCTCCGAAATGAGCCGAGTCGAGACCTACCGCGAAGGACGCGTCCCGCTTCACACGCTCCGCGCCGACATCGAGTTCGGTCTTGCGGAAGGGCGCACCAAGTACGGCATCATCGGTGTCAAGGTGTGGGTATTCAAAGGCGAAGTCCTTCAGCGCCGCAATCGCCGTGTCGCGGGCAACGCAACCTGAGGCCCACCTGTTTAGTCTTTTCGGAGTGCTAAGATGCTTTCCCCCAAGCGGACCAAATTTAGAAAGAGAATGAAGGGTAACAACGCCGGTCTCGCGTATCGCGGGAGCGACGTTTCCTTCGGTGACTATGCAATGCAAGCCGTCGAGCCTGGCCGCGTGACCGCGCGCCAAATCGAAGCGGCTCGTATGGCGATCACCCGTCACGTCAAGCGCCTCGGCAAGCTTTGGATCCGGGTCTTTCCCGATCGCCCCGTGACGCGCAAGCCACTTGAAGTCCGCATGGGCGGAGGCAAAGGGAGCGTCGAAGAATGGGCCGCGGACATCCAGCCGGGCCGGGTCATGTATGAGCTTGCGGGAGTCGACGAGAAGACTGCACGCGAAGCGTTTCGTCTCGCGGGGCACAAGCTTCCGGTCGGTTTTAAGTTTTTGGTCCGTGGAGTTGAACAATGAGCGCCGGCAAGACAAGAACCAGCGAACTTCGTGGAAAGAGCGACGTCGACTTGGCCGCAGAGGCTAAGAGCGTTGCGCGCGGTCTTTTTCAGAGCCGCATGAAGAACTTCACCAATCAGCTCGACAACACGGCCGGGCTGAAGGTTGCCCGGCGCGAGATCGCACGCGTGAAGACAGTTCTCCGGGAACGCGCGATCGCGGGCGAAAAGAAAGCTGAGGCGAAGTAATGTCAACCGAGCAATCCGCAGTGTCTGCTGTCGTGTCAACACCGCACGGCTTCCGTCGCAAGATGGTTGGCCGCGTGGTGCGCGACAAGATGAACAAGACGGTTGTCGTTGAGTGCGTGAGCTCCAGCCGCGATGCGCTCTACGGCAAGTACGTTCGCACCCGTGCGCGTTACAAGGCGCACGACGAGACGAACCAATACCGCATTGGCGACCAGGTCGAGATTCAAGAACACAGCCCCATCTCGCGCGAGAAGCGATTCATCGTGACGCGCCTGATCAAGAAGGGCGTGCAGGAGTAACCGATGATTCAGATGCGTACGGTGCTCGAGGTCGCAGACAACTCGGGCGCACGAAAAGTCGAATGTATCAAGGTCCTCGGTGGCTCGCGTCGTCGCTACGCTACCGTCGGTGACGTGATCGTCGTGGCGATCAAAGAGGCGACTGCGGGTCGCGACGTCAAAGTGAAAAAGGGCGACACCGCGCGAGCGGTCGTCGTTCGGGTCAAGCGTGAGCAGGGTCGCGCCGATGGTAGCTACATCAAGTTCGACGAAAACAGTGCCGTTCTCGTCAACAAAGATGACGAGCCGATCGGTACGCGCATTTTTGGACCCGTCGCGCGCGAGTTGCGAGGCAAGAAGTTCATGAAGATCATCTCGTTGGCGCCGGAGGTTCTCTAATGGCCGCGCGCATTCGTAAAGGCGATCTCGTTGTCGTGATCAGTGGTCGCGACAAGGGGAAGACTGGCAAAGTCGAGCGGGTATTCCCCGAGACCAACAAGGTTCTCGTCGAAGGAATCAATCTCGTAAAAAAGCATCAGAAGGAAGCGGGGATCATCGAAAAGACCCTGCCGCTGCATGCCTGCAAGGTGATGCCTGTCGACCCGGAAACGGGCAAGGGCACTCGTGTCCGTTTCGAGGTCAAGGACGGCGACAAAGTTCGAATTGCAAAGAGCGGCGCGATGATCGCGAACGCTCCGCGGGAGTAACGGGAGTAACTCATGGCAACCGAAAATCCAGCGCCACCAGGAAAGCCAGCAAAGGCAGCGCGTGCGCCCAAGAAGGCCAAGGGCGAGGGCGCCAGCGCCGAGGCGAAAACGATCGTCACCACGGTCGAGGCAGTGGCCCCACGCTTTGTCGACAAATACCGCAGCGAGGTCATCGCGACGTTGGTCAAGCAGTTTGGGTATAAAAACCCAAACCAAGTCCCGCGTCTCGAGAAGATCGTGGTCAACATGGGCCTTGGCGCTGCCGTTGGCAATCCAAAGCTCATTGACTCAGGCGTCGAAGAGCTCCGGGCCATTACGGGCCAGCAGCCAGTCGTCACGCGCTCAAAGAAGGCAATCGCGAGCTTCAAGCTTCGCGCTGGCTTGCCCATCGGCGCGATGGTCACGCTCCGTAAGGCCCGAATGTGGGAGTTCATGGACCGCCTTGTTTCGCTTGCACTTCCACGCACGCGCGACTTTCGCGGCGTCTCTCGCAAAGCTTTTGACGGCAAGGGCAACTACACCCTCGGCCTGAAAGAGCAAATCATCTTCCCTGAGATTGATTACGATCGCATCGACAAGATCAAGGGAATGAACATCACGTTCGTTACTACCGCGCGCACCGACGAAGAAGGTCGCGCCTTGTTACAACAACTCGGAATGCCCTTCCGGGCTGCGTAAGAAAGGTCGCTTTCAGATGGCGCGTGCATGTCAGTTCGCAAAATTGAATCGAGCCCCGAAGTTCGCAGTCCGAGTGCGAAGCCGCTGCAAGGTCTGCGGTCGGGGCCGTGGTTACTACCGAAAGTTCGAGCTCTGTCGTATCTGCCTGCGCTTGTTCGCGTTGCGCGGCGAGATTCCGGGCGTTGTGAAGGCAAGTTGGTGAAGCCATGATGACCGATCCGATCGCAGATATGTTGGCTCGAATCCGTAACGGTGCGCTTGCGCGCCACGAACGGGTCGAACTCGGCCACTCCAAGCTCAAGGAGCGCGTGGCTCACGTCCTGAAGGATGAGGGCTTCCTCGATGACGTGCGCGTCACCGATGGGGTTACGAATCAGCGCGTGCTGACGCTCGTGCTCCGCTACACCGGTGAACGTACCTCGGCGATCGATGGCCTCCGTCGTATCTCGAAGCCTGGTCGCCGCGTGTACCTTGCACACGATCGTATTCCGCGCGTTCGTTCGGGACTCGGCGTCTCGATCCTGAGCACCAGCCACGGCGTGTTGACCGACCGCGAGGCGCGTCGTCAAAAGGTCGGCGGCGAGCTTCTCTGTGAGGTGTGGTGATGAGCACCCCGCAGACTACCCCGCCGACCACTCCGGCCCTCGAAGGGCTCCGTCAATCGCGCGTTGGCAAAGTCCCAGTCGCAATTCCAAAGGGCGTCACCGTCACTCTCAAAGATGGTCGCGTTGAGGTCAAGGGTCCGAAGGGCACCTTGTCTCGTGCAGTTCCGCCGAACGTCGCCGTTAGCGTCGACGCGGGCAACGTTCTGGTTCTCCCGACGATTGCGGGTCGCGACGGTGCTCGCTTTCAGGGGCTGACCCGCTCGCTCATCAACGGGATGGTCGAAGGCGTTGGGACCGGCTTTACCAAGACGCTGCAGTTGGTAGGCACGGGTTACCGCGCGGAGTTGAAGGGCCAAATCCTCCACCTCGCG